>CAUHML010000003.1 GCA_959606905.1 uncultured Bacteroides sp.
TGGTAGTACTCCAGGCGGAAAGTGAAGTGGCAGCTATCAATATGGTATATGGAGGCGCAGGTAGCGGAAAAATGGTGCTGACGTCTTCTTCAAGTCCCGGTGTAAGTCTGAAACAGGAAGGAATCTCCTACATCGCAGGTGCCGAACTTCCTTGTCTGATTGTCAACGTAATGCGTGGCGGTCCCGGACTGGGTACTATCCAGCCGAGTCAGGCAGATTATTTCCAGACAGTAAAAGGCGGTGGCCACGGTGATTACAAATTGATTGCTCTTGCTCCGGCGTCCGTACAGGAAATGGCGGATTTCGTTGCGTTGGGATTCGAACTGGCATTCAAATACCGTAACCCGGCTATCATCCTCGCCGACGGTGTGATCGGGCAAATGATGGAAAAAGTGGTTCTTCCGGCACAGAAACCACGCCGTACGGAAGAAGAAGTGATAGCACAATGCCCATGGGCTGCTACCGGAAAAGCTAAAGGCCGTAAGCCGAACATTATCACTTCTCTGGAACTGAAACCGGAGGCTATGGAAATAAACAATCTCCGTTTCCAGGCTAAATACCGTGAAATTGAAAAGAACGAAGTACGCTTCGAAGAAATAAACTGCGAAGATGCAGAATATCTGATTATTGCTTTCGGTTCAATGGCACGTATCGGTCAAAAAGCCATGGAGTTGGCACGCGAAAAAGGTATCAAAGTAGGTATCCTTCGTCCTATCACATTATGGCCGTTCCCGACAAAAGCAATTGCTGCTTACGCTGACAAAGTGAAGGGTATGCTTGTTACAGAACTGAATGCCGGACAAATGATTGAAGATGTCCGCCTGGCTGTGAACGGTAAAGTAAAGGTAGAACATTTCGGACGTCTCGGCGGTATTGTTCCCGACCCGGACGAGATTGTAACTGCTTTGGAAGAAAAAATAATCAAATAACGAAACGATGAATCCTGATAAAATAAGAAACGTACTGAACATCCTTTTTATGATATTGGCTCTTGCGGCTATTATCACCTACTTTGTTGTAGGAAAGGAAGACTTTAAAATGTTTATCTACGTATGCGGCGCGGCAATCTTTGTCAAGCTAATGGAGTTTTTTATACGGTTCACCAACAGATAAGGAGAAGAAGTTATGACTAAAGAAGAAATAATCAAACCCGAGAATCTGGTTTACAAGAAACCGACTCTGATGAACGATAATGCCATGCACTACTGCCCGGGTTGCAGTCACGGCGTGGTACACAAGCTCATAGCCGAAGTGATAGAGGAAATGGGCATGGAAGATAAAACGGTGGGAATCTCTCCGGTAGGATGTGCAGTTTTCGCCTACAATTATCTGGACATTGACTGGCAGGAAGCAGCACACGGACGTGCGCCTGCTGTGGCAACTGCCGTGAAACGCCTATGGCCGGATCGTCTCGTTTTCACATACCAGGGTGACGGTGACTTGGCTTGTATCGGCACAGCCGAAACGATCCACGCATTGAACCGTGGCGAGAATATCACGATTATCTTTATCAACAATGCAATCTACGGTATGACCGGCGGACAAATGGCGCCGACTACACTGGTGGGAATGAAAAGTTCCACTTGTCCTTACGGACGTGACGTCGAGCTCCACGGTTATCCGCTGAAAATCACCGAAATCGCTGCCCAACTGGAAGGAACAGCTTACGTAACCCGCCAGTCCGTACAATCCGTACCGGCGATTCGCAAGGCGAAGAAAGCGATCCGTAAAGCATTCGAGAATTCAATGAGCGGTAAAGGTTCTAACTTAGTGGAAATCGTTTCTACTTGTAGCTCAGGTTGGAAGATGACTCCGGAGAAGGCTAACAAATGGATGGAAGAACATATGTTCCCATTCTATCCGCTAGGTGATTTAAAAGATAAAGAATAACGCTAAAAGTCAACAGAACAATGAAAGAAGAAATAATTATAGCAGGATTCGGTGGACAAGGCGTATTGTCTATGGGTAAGATTCTGGCATATTCCGGTTTGATGGAAGGCAAAGAAGTGACCTGGATGCCCGCTTATGGTCCCGAACAACGAGGTGGAACAGCCAACGTTACAGTTATTGTAAGCGATGACAAAATATCCTCACCGATTCTTAGTAAATACGACGCTGCCATCATTCTGAATCAGCCTTCACTCGAAAAGTTTGAAAGCAAAGTGAAACCCGGTGGTATCCTGATTTATGACGGTTACGGAATTATCAACCCTCCTACCCGCAAGGATATCAAGGTATATCGTATCGATGCCATGGACGCAGCCAACGAGATGAACAACGCCAAAGCATTCAACATGATTGTACTTGGCGGTTTATTAAAACTCCGCCCGATTGTGACATTGGAAAATGTAATCAAGGGATTGAAGAAAACTCTTCCGGAACGCCATCACCACTTGATTCCGATGAACGAAGAAGCAATCAAGAAAGGTATGGAATTAATCCGTGAGGTTTAATTAACAGATAATGTGCAATGGATAATTGATAATTATTAGCTACGTATAGTACGTATGCAACATAATTTTCAATTATCCATTATCATTAAATCAATTAAAGTAAGTATCTTTGCCTCCAATTATGAGACGAATCTTACTATTATATATATTACTTTCCGTTGTAGGGCTGACAACTGTCCATGCACAGTTTAATCCCGGTCGTCAACAAATCGACGAAAACGGATATGACCAATACGGTAACCAGGTAGACCCTGCAATGATTCCGGACAGACTGGATAGTGCAAACGTTGAAGTAAAGGGATTACCACCTACCTTATATATGTGGCGGATCAAAAACCAGCTGGGCGACCGGACGATAATCCCTGCCGACACCGCCTATCACCACTTTCAGAACACGAATCTCACGGAAGGAATCACCGGACATTACAATTATCTCGCCAATATGGGGTCGCCCCGTATGTCACGCATCTTCTTTGACCGCCGTTATCCGGAGCCGACCATTTTCATGGAACCTTTTTCCAGTTTCTTTGTCCGTCCCACAGAATTTAATTTTACGAACAGTAACGTTCCCTATACCAATCTGACGTATCATAAAGCCGGTAATAAGATAAATGGAGAAGAACGTTTCAAATCCTACTTCTCTGTAAACGTAAACAAGAAGTTGGCCTTCGGTTTCAACATTGATTATTTATACGGACGGGGATACTACAACAATCAGAATACTGCATACTTTAACGCTGCAGTTTTCGGCAGCTATATCGGAGACAGATATCAGGTGCAAGGAATATACAGTAACAACTATCTGAAGACTAATGAAAACGGAGGTATCACCGATGACAGATATATCACCGCTCCGGAGGAAATGGCCGAAGGACGAAGGGAATACGAATCAACCAACATTCCTACTGTATTGAGCGAAACAACCAACCGTAATCATGACTTTTATGTATTCCTGACTCAACGTTATAATCTAGGATTCAAACGTGACATTCCGCAGGCTGAAAACGACACGACTCCCGCCAAACAGGAGTTTGTACCGGTGACGAGCTTTATACACACCATTCAGGTAGAACGGGCACGCCATGGCTTCAATTCTTATGACGAAGTAGCGGACGGATATTATCAGAACACATATTTTGATAAGGACAATAAAGCGTTCGTAAGAGACAGTACTACTTATGTAGGAATCAAGAATACAATCGGCATCGCTTTACTGGAAGGTTTCAACAAATATGCAAAAGCCGGATTGACCGCATTCGCTTCTTACAAAATCAGTAAATATACGCTGATGAATAAGGACGGAGGACCATTACCCGACAAATACAATGAAAACGAGATATTCGTCGGAGGAGAGTTATCCAAACGGGAAGGGAATATTCTTCACTATCACGCAATCGGTGAAGTGGGACTTGCAGGAAAAGCAATCGGACAGTTCAATGTAAAAGGAGATATAGACCTGAATTTCCCGTTATGGAAAGATACCGTCAGCCTTATTGCCCGCGGTGAGGTCAGCAACCAGCTTGCACCTTTCTATATGCGTCATTACCATTCCAAACATTTCATGTGGGATAATGATATGGATAAGGAGTTCCGTACACGTATCGAAGGGGAACTAAGTATTGCACGCTGGAAAACCCGGCTAAGAGCAGGAGTAGAAAACATCAAGAACTATACGTATTTTAACCAACAGGCAACGCCCGAACAGAAAAGCGGAAGCCTTCAAGTATTATCGGCAAGCCTCAACCAGGACTTCAAGCTCGGGATCTTCCATTTAGATAATGAAGTAACCTGGCAGAAATCCAGTGACCAGACTGTGCTACCCTTGCCCGATCTTTCTTTGTATCATAACTTTTATATGCAGTTTAAATTAGCAAAGAAAGTGCTTAGCGTGCAATTAGGTGCCGACGTGCGATATTTCACGAAATACAATGCACCCGCCTATATGCCGGCTATCCAAAATTTCTACCTGCAACCGGAAGAAGGCAAAGTTGAGATAGGCGGTTATCCGATTGTGAATGTCTATGCAAACCTGCATCTGAAACGTACACGTTTCTATGTGATGATGTATCACGTGAACCAAGGAATAAGCAGACCTGATTATTTTCTGTCTCCTCACTATCCTATCAATCCACGCGTCCTGAAATTCGGACTTTCATGGAATTTCTATGATTAACAAAACCTTTATGGCTTATGGAGACACGCCCGAAACTGAGACTATTCAGATATTTAGTGCCTGTTATCATTATATTGGCACTTATTTTCACTTTCCGATATTGCGGAAAACAAGAAAAACCCTTAGGGCATCCGCGTGATTATGCCGCCATTGCCAAAGAAGGAATACTACGTGTAGCTACCGAATACAACTCAATCAGTTTTTATGTGGACGGTGACACTATCTCCGGCTTCCATTATGAACTGATACAGGCCTTTGCCCGTGATAAAAGACTGAAAGCAGAAATCACCCCAGTCATGAGTTTCGAAGAACGGCTGAAAGGACTGAGTGAAGGGCGTTATGATGTTATTGCTTATGGAATATTGGCGACTAGCAAATTAAAAGATTCCCTGCTTCTCACCTCTCCCATTGTCCTCAACAAACAAGTCCTAGTTCAACGCAAAGAGAATGGAGAAAACGATTCACTCTATATCCGTAACCAACTGGATTTAGCCCGGCGGACACTTCATGTCGTAAAAGGTTCGCCTTCTATCTTGCGTATTCAGAACTTAGGAAATGAAATCGGAGACACCATTTACATAAAAGAAATAGAAAAATATGGCCCCGAACAATTGATTTCACTAGTAGCACACGGAGACATTGACTATGCAGTTTGTGACGAAAGCATTGCACGGGCAGTAGCGGATTCCTTGTCGCAGATTGATATCAATACGGCTATCAGCTTCACACAGTTCTACTCATGGGCAGTCAGCAAGCAATCCCCCGTTTTACTCGATAGTTTGAATACGTGGCTGGATAAGTTCCAAAAGAAATCAGAATATCAAAAGATTTATAAAAAATACTATAATCAATAAAGTTGCTCTTGACAAAAAATAGTTTTATCTTTGGGCTTTGTTAAAACAGACACAATAGGTATTACAATTATGAGTGAAAAGATAATTAAATGGGGATTCATCGGTTGCGGCGAAGTCACCAAAACGAAAAGTGGTCCTGCTTTCCAAAAAGTAGAACATTCGGAAGTCGTAGCTGTAATGAGTCGCGACGGTGCAAAGGCAAAAGCCTATGCCAAAGAAAGAGGTATCAAGAAATGGTATGACGACGCACAGGAACTGATAGACGATCCGGAAGTAAATGCTATATATATTGCCACTCCTCCTTCTTCTCATGCTACTTATGCTATTATGGCAATGAAAGCAGGTAAGCCTGCATACATTGAAAAGCCAATGGCACAGACATACGAAGAGTGTACCCGTATCAACCGTATTTCGCAAGAAACAGGCATTCCTTGTTTCGTTGCTTACTACCGACGTTATCTCCCGTACTTCCAAAAAGTAAAAGAGCTTGTAGAAAACGGTTCTATCGGTAACGTTATCAATGTACAGATACGTTTCGCACAGCCACCACGCGACCTGGACTATAACCGTGAAAATCTTCCCTGGCGTGTACAAGCGGACATTGCCGGAGGCGGTTACTTCTACGACCTTGCCCCGCATCAGATAGATTTATTGCAGGATATGTTCGGTTGCATTCTCGAAGCAAATGGTTACAAGAGCAACCGCGGAGGACTTTATCCCGCCGAAGATACCTTAAGTGCCTGCTTCCAGTTCGACAACGGATTGGTAGGTAGCGGCTCCTGGTGTTTCGTAGCGCACGACTCGGCCCGCGAGGATCGTATAGAAATCATCGGAGACAAAGGAATGATTTGTTTTTCTGTCTTCACCTACGAACCTATCGGACTGCATACCGAACGCGGACGCGAAGAAATCTGTATCGGTAACCCGGAACATGTACAACAGCCTCTTATCCAAGCGGTGGTAGACCATCTATTAGGTAAATCTATCTGTTCCTGCGACGGTGAAAGTGCCACACTGACCAACTGGGTTATGGACAAGATTCTCGGAAAGCTTTAAACGGATATTTCCTACCGTTTTATCAGTATTCAAGATCCCGAACTTTATCCGTTCTCTTTCGGCGTCTGCTGGTACTGGTAGAAAATTAAAGGAAATCGTTCCTTGGTATATTGTTAGTTTTTTCTATCTTTGTAGAAAGATGTTATTTCTGAAAAGAAGTAAATAGGATAAAACTAACAATATTTTTTATTGCCATGACTAAAGAAGAACTAATGCGGAAAGCAATAGAGCTTTCAAAAGAAAATGTCGAAAATGGTGGAGGCCCTTTCGGTGCTGTTATCGCCACCAAAGAAGGAGTGATCGTCGCTACCGGTGTAAACCGCGTCACAACGTCTTGTGATCCTACTGCACATGCCGAAGTTAGTGCAATACGTGCCGCAGCCGCCAAACTGGGAACATTTGATCTTAGCGGATATGAGATATACACCTCCTGCGAACCTTGTCCCATGTGCTTGGGTGCTATTTATTGGGCACGACTGGACAAGATGTACTACGGTAACAACAAAACCGACGCCAAAAATATCGGTTTTGACGATTCTTTTATCTACGACGAACTGGAACTGAAACCAGAAGACAGAAAACTTCCCTCCGAAATTTTACTACCCAATGAAGCTATTACCGCCTTTGAGGCTTGGGCAGCCAAAGAGGATAAAATAGAATATTAGATTTCTCTTTTTTATTATTAACTAATTAACAACCCTGCAAATGAAAAGAAAAAACCTTCTAGTTTTTCTAACAGCAGCATGCCTGTTTGGTTGTCAACAACAAGACAACCTGCAAGACCCCAGTAAAGAAGCTATCGACTTCTCTACTTCTATCGACAACCAAAGCATCACTGACTTGCTTACTCGTAACAGTGCCGCTTTATCGCTTCCCGTAAAGAATAGCTTCTCAACTGGAGATGTAATCTCAATGTCAGTTTCCAATCAAGACTATCTTCCGTTTGCCCTAGGCGTAGATAGTCAGACATGGGACGAGATAGACACAGACGTTGAATCTGTTACATTCTATGCTCATTACCCCGAATTGACTGACGAAGCTGCTACCAGAGCATTGGGAAAACGTTACCGCAGTATAAAGGGAGGAAAAGAACATCTATTCGGAATAGCTCAAGCCATTCGCGGAACTAAAAACGTAGCCTTAAAGTTCAAACGAATGACTGTACCCGTCATCTTACTTGACGAGGACGGCAGACCGTATAACGGTAAAGCAAGTATCAAACTTCGTTTGAGAAACAGAGGTATTCAAGATCTTTTTAACGGAAAGGTTGAGTTGGACAAGAGCGCGGAAGCCGAGGATATCAATATCAAAAAGGTATCTGACGGAGAATTAACCAACTTAATCCCACAAGAAACGATCAAAGCTGGAGAAGTAATTGGAGAAGTATCCATAGAGGGAGAAAAACAAGAAATCGTAGCAAATCAGGATGTTGAAGTAAGTGCCGGAAATGCGATTGTCATGAGGTTCGCCCGCAACCGTGTCATCTTTGACGGACACACTCCATTGCGTAGATAACGCAGACAAGTAAAAACGAACATAAATAAAAATCCCTGGAACTGCCGTAGACACTCAGCATTCCTGGGATTTTTCACACACAAAAGTTATTATTGAAATTGAAAACTGTTCTTAATTAGTTTAGAAGCGCATACCTACGGTTAATAGTACTTGACTACGTGTATTAGTTACTTTAGTGGCCGGAGGAGTTACCATAGTCCACTCACCTTGAGTTAACTCAAATTCATTATAAAATGGATAAAAGTTCTCTTTATATGTAGACAACTGATAAGCTAAATCTGCATAAAACATTTTTCCTCTATATCCTATTCCTAATGTATAATTACTCTGTGATCTCTTATTAGAAAAATCAGTATCAGTTATAAGAGAATTGGAAGGAATATATTTCACAGCCTCATCTCTAAATACAGCAGAACTATAATTATATCCTAAACGAAAAGCAAACTCTGGAATTACCTTATACTCAGCTCCAATACGGAATGTATGTTCACCTTTCAAACAGTTCTTTACTTCAGCATTCTCAAATTCCATATCCCCACCGCCATCATTACTTGAATACTTAAATTTCATTGTAGAATAATCTTCATATTCATATTCCGCACCTAATGCTAAAGAAGTTCCGACAGTATATCCTAAACTAACGTTATATTTCCATGGTGTTACCAATCGATAATCCCGCTTCATATCCCCTACATAATCATAGGTATCTACAATTATACGTTTTAATTCATCAGTTTTTGCATCTCTATAATCATTGGTTACTATTGCACTCGTAGAATATGTTAACTTATAGAAAGTTGGGGTATGCACTGCAAAACCTATACGAAATGGAGAATATTCAAATGGACGAAGGATTAATCCCATTTTTACATCAAACCCAGAACCTGAGATATTGTTATAACTTTCAAGAGAATAACCTTCTCCTCTTTTATATGATTCATCATACCCAGAATATTTATCATAATCCACATCATAGGCCCCAATGGTCAATCCTAAATATACACGATCATTTATATTAAAAGATACATTAAAATCATACTGATCAATTCCCCCCTTTTCTCTTGAATTAAAAACAGAAGAAGGCTCTACCGGCAGAAAAGGAACATATAAATCTGGTTCATTATCAATCCGATCTCTTTCTGTCAGACCTCCTTGATACCCCAAAGCCCCAAGCCATCCAGCATCAGGATCTGAGAATATCCTATTTGCATTATCAAAATCCAAGTGCTGCCTAGAATTATCCCAAACATATCGTTCTGCATCAGTTGCCTGTAAAGCCATAGAATTAGTTTGAGAAACATAATATGGAGATCCCGGATTACTAGGATTCTCAACTACTCCCATCATCCCCGACATCGACATATTTTTATAAAAAGATTTAGAACGCTTATAATTAAATCCAAAATTTACATAACGTAATGGAGTCTGATTACCTATTTTAGTAGCAAAAACAACTCCTATATTATCAAACGACCATCTATTCTTATCTATAGTTGATTTTTGACCTTCATATTTACTCTCCATTCCATAAGCTGAATAACTAAATGAAGTCATTACATCATTACTCCGATAGATACCAATACCAGCAGGATTTGTCCCCATTGTAGTTATATCTCCACCTAATGCCCCCATCGCACCACCCATTCCTACAAAACGAGCTGTACCATTCAAATCTTTATCTGCTATTTTGACACCATCATATACAGATTGTGCACTAACGGCTCCTATCACAAAAGATAAAGTATATATTACTGTTATAATCTTCTTCATAATCTAAATTAATCATATTAATACTATCTTCTAATTATCTTCTACTACTCCTACTAGAAGAACCGCCTCCTGAACGGGACGAACTACCGCCACCTGAATAACTACCGCCACTTGAACGAGAACTGCTACTGCTGGCTGGAGAATAACTTCTAGAAGATGAAGAAGAACGGTTACTATTATAGTTACTACGAGTGCTTTCCCTCGAATAAGTACGTGATGGAGAAGCAGAACTACCTCTATTATATGTCGAACTGGATCTTCTTGAAGAAGGAGAATATGTAGATGAACTACGAGCACTACTTCCGCGGGAACTATTATAAGAACTAGCACGAGTAGAGGTGCGAGTACTTGTCCCACTACTACGAGTACTACTTGGACGGGTATATGTACTTCTTCTTGAGGAGGATACATCTGAACGAGTAGATACTCCAGAACGTATGGATTCACTTCTTGAACCAACTACTCGCCCCGTTGAGACACGACCTCCAGAAGGTACGCTAGTAGTCCTACGTACTTGCGAACGACCATAATCTGAACGACGAGAAGTAGAAGAACTATATCTACTAGGAGCATATGAACGGCGACCCGTATAAGTGTTGCGTGCCCAATGGCTTCCACCACCCCAGCCCCAGCTAGGACCGCCGTGCCAATAGTGATGATGTCCCCAATAGCCACCACCATACCAACCACCCCAGTAGCCACCATACCAGCCGCCCCAGGAACCCGGGTAATATCCCCAAGAGTAGTAAGGACGATTCCAGCCCCAGCCATAATTCCAACCCCAGCCGTAAGAACCATAACGCCAATCCCACCAAAGCGGGTTACTGAACGTCGGGAATGCATAAGCATACATGCCATCGGTATATACGTTCCAGTCCCAGGAATTCGGTCCGTAAACTACGTCCCAATATAACGGGCTGCTAATGCTAATAGCAAAACGCGGATTACGGAAACGGATGATACGTTCTGCGTACTCATAATCTTCCTGTGTACCGTCAAATTCGCCGGTCACCCATTCTCCATCCAAATCCGGATTAGATTTTTCTTTTATATATAAGGTATCATTGTCCATTACGAACTCATTATCACGTGCATCGTAACGGCGATTATATTCATCCACATCCCGTGTTTTTCCCTTACGGTCCTGAACAACTACGGTAGTACCCGGTGAAGTATAGATGTTGGTCACCTGTTGTTTCGTTTCCTTCTTAACCGGAGTTTCTTTCTTCTCCTGTTTATCTTTGGAAGGTACGAAGTAAAGGTCGTCATCAACGCTTTGTGCCAGCAAGCCTATCGGTAGGCACAAGGCAAATAGCAAGAAGTAAACAATCTTTTTCATATCATCTCGGTTTATGTAATTACTTAAACTTATTCACATTACAAAGATAAGGAAGAGATTTTTCGTCCGAAGGAGATTTTCCCCAAAGGATAATAGGGAAATCCCTATTTCTAACTATCTTAGTAGAAGATACATTGCACCTTGGCATAAAATTCAAGTAAACTTGATTTTCTATACTTGGTTTGTAGTATCTTTGCATATTATTTACCAGAAAATAAAACAACTATGAAGTATTTTGAGTTCACGTTCCATACAAGTCCTTGTACCGAAACAGTTAATGACGTACTAACTGCAGTGCTAGGCGAAGTGGGATTCGAGAGTTTTGTTGAATGCGAAGGCGGACTGACCGCATATATCCAACAATCGGTATGTGATGAAAACGCTATCAAAACTGTAATCGCCGAATTTCCTCTATCCGATACGGAAATCACCTACACATTTACCGAAGCAGAAGACAAGGACTGGAACGAGGAATGGGAAAAGAATTTCTTCCAACCGATTATTATTGGAGACCGCTGTGTAATCCACAGTACTTTTCACCAGAATGTACCCAAAGCGGAATATGACATCGTCATCAACCCACAAATGGCCTTCGGTACGGGACATCACGAAACGACAAGCCTCATCATCGAAGAATTACTGGACAACGAACTGAAAGATAAATCCTTGCTCGATATGGGTTGTGGGACTTCTATTTTAGCTATCCTGGCACGTATGCGGGGGGCACACCCCTGTACAGCCATCGACATCGATGAATGGTGTGTACGCAATTCTATCGAGAACATTGAACTGAATCATGTAGACGAAATCGACGTTTCACAAGGAGATGCTTCATCACTTACCGGAAAAGGGCCTTTTGACATTATCATCGCCAATATCAACCGGAATATATTATTGAATGACATGAAGCAGTACATTACCTGTATGCATCCAGGTTCAGAGCTTTATATGAGTGGATTTTATGTAGATGATATTGCTGTTATCCGTGAAGAAGCGGAAAAGAATGGACTGGCTTTTGTACATTACAAAGAGAAGAACCGTTGGGCAGAGGTAAAGTTCATTTATCAAGGCTAATCCCCTCCAACTGATTTTTCCTAAAAAACAATATCCCCATGTCCGGACATCACATATAACAAAATGGGAATGTCGGACATAGGGATGTCACATATAAAGAAATTTATGCGAACTCCTTCTTTACTTGCTCACACCATTCCTTGATTTTCTTCTTTGCCTGTTCAGACTGATTATCCAAATCAATCACCAATCCGCACCACTGATTACCTCGTAAGGCTCTGGAACGTTCGAAAGTATAACCTTCAGAAGAAGTGAAGCCGACTAATGTAGCCCCGTCTCCTTCAAAAACTTCCGCCAACAAGCCAATACCATCGGCAAAGTTTTCAGGATAGCGTATCTGATCTCCGAGACCGAAAATAGCAACCTTTTTTCCTTTCAGTTCCATTGTCCGAAGCTCCGGTAACAGTTCATCCCAATAAGTAGGCAGCTCACCGTCAAACCACGTGGAAGCTCCAACAATAAAACAATCGTAAGCTGCAAAATCATTCTGCCATGCCTGTTCAATCGCTACTACTTCTATCTTATCTTCTCCAAACTCTTTCTGAATCTTCTCCGCTACCCAGCTTGTTCTTTCAGCCTTAGTAGCATAAAATAAACCTATCTTTTTCATAATCTGTACAATTTAATATTCCAACAAATTCTTGGCAGCTTCGTATATCTTAGCCTCATCCGGCAATATTTCTTTTTCCAGAATCGGATTAAAGCCGACAGGAGTAAATGTAGAACCGACACGTTCTACCGGACCGTCCAAATAGCGGAACATCTCCCCTCCAATCATAGCCGCCAGTTCCGCACCGAAACCGGAGAATACTTTATCTTCGTGAACAACCAATGCTTTACTGGTTTTCTTTACTGATTCAAATATCGCTTCTTTATCCAACGGAATCAAAGAACGAATATCAATGACTTCTACTTTCCAGCCACCTTCTTTCTCCAGCCGTTCGGCAGCGTGTAAACAGAAATGGGTAGTGTTGCCATAGGTGATAATACTCAAATCTGTTCCTTCACGACGGATACGTGCCTTTCCGAAAGGAACTTCAAAATCTTCCGGTACAACGGCTGCTGCCTCCACCGAGTTATACAAAGCTTTCGGTTCGAGAAACAATGTAAAGCCCTTGGAACGCATACTGGTCCGCAATAATCCGGCGGCATCATCAGCAAAGGAAGGACAGACAATTCGTGCTCCGGGCAAAGTTGTCAAAGCTCCCTCTATATTTTGGGAATGGTATAATCCCCCACCAATATAACCACCGGAAGCTAGCCGTAAAGTTATGTTCGGAGCAAACTTTCCATTGCTACGCCAATACTCATGTGTACATTCTACATATTGTTCTACGGCAGGCCAGAAATAGTCAGCAAATTCCGCCCCTTCTATCACGACATGGATTTTAGGGTCAAAGCGGCTCATTCCGTTAGCTGTACCCACAATATAATCTTCCGCAATCGGTGCGCTGAATACACGTGCATCACCAAACTCCTGCTGCATACCTTTAGTCACATTAAACACACCGCCTTTTTCCTTGTTTGCTACATCCTGTCCCCAGATAAACGTATCGGGGTTATGACGGAATTCGGCTTTCAACGTTTCGTTAATGGCGTTCACCATAAAAGTTTTCTCTCCTTCTGCCTGATGGATACCTTCTTTATACTTTTGAGGCTGATAAGGTTCGGGTATCACAAAGTCATAGATACTCTTGGGATCAGGATCGGGAGCAGACAAGGCCTTTCGATTAGCGGCTGATAATTCTTTCTTTGCATCAGTCTCTATTTGCAGCAATTCTTCTTCCGTCAAACGTTTATAGCGAAGCAACATCCGGCGGAATTTCATCAACGGGTCAGCTTCTTTTACATATTCCAGTTCGTTTTCATCCCTGTACAAGGTATGTTTATCCGAATTAGAGTGGGAACCGATACGGACGCAATTGGCTTGTACAATTACCGGGTTACGAGTGGTTATGGCATATTCCCGAGCTTCGGTCATAGCGTTCATCGAGTCAAACACATCTTTTCCATTACAATAGATAATTTTCAGGTTCTTGAAACCTGAGAAGTTCTCTGCCACTTTCCGATTGGCCGTCTGTTCGGATTTCGGGACGGAGATACCGTAACCATTATCCTGTATTACGAAAATCACAGGAAGACGCTCGAGACTAGCGCCATTGATGGCTTCATACACAAAGCCTTCGGAAGTAGCCGATTCTCCATGAGAAGTTATGGCAACTCCTTTATGACCATAATACACCATAGCTCTGGCTACACCTGCCGCATGGAGGTCATGTGTCCCCGTAGCAGACGAGATATTTTCGATGTGCCATTCCGGTTTTGCGAAGTGATTAGACATGTGCCGCCCGCCACTACCGGGATCAGTCGCTTTCGATATACCATTCAGGATAATTTCTTCTGCAGTCATTCCGGCAGAAAGCACAGTCAGCATATCCCGGTAATAAGGGAACAGAAAGTCTTCGCCGAGAGTAAAAATCTGCCCAATAGCCAGTTGGATTCCGTCATGTCCTGCATAAGGAGCATGGTAAGACCAACCTAACGATTGCAGCAAATAGGAAGGGGCTTTCTCATCCAGAGCACGTCCCAATGTCATCAGATGATACCACTTCTTCAAGGTTTCAATATCTGTATTTTTTATATCATACTTTTTCATAGTTAATGAACTCTTTATTAATGAAACAATCAGTTGAATCAACCTTTCCAGTTCTCCAGATAATCGGCTATGAAATGCAGGAAGTTACCACCCAGCATACCGTCTACCACCCGATGATCGTAAGACAAGGAAAGATACATTTTATGACGAATAGCAATCGTATCACCTTCCGGTGTCTCCACAACAGCAGGTTTCTTTTCAATGTATCCCACTCCCAGAATAGCTACTTGAGGCTGATTTATAATCGGCGTACCGAATAAGCTCTTGAATGTACCGAAATTAGTAATAGTAAATGTTCCGCCATCAATGTCTTCCGGCATCAATTTGTTATCTCTTGCTTTTAATGCCAATGAATCAATGGCGACTGCCAATCCGTTTAGATTCAAATGGTCGGCATCATGCACCACCGGAACAATCAGATTTCCGTCATTCAAGGAAACAGCGATACCGACATTGATGTGTTTCTTGAAAAGAATATTATATCCGTCTACCGATACATTCAGCTGCGGATAAGTTACCAGCGCTTTCGCTACCGCTTCCGTAATCATAGGCATATAGGTCAGCTTCACTCCTTCGTGACGGAAGAAGACATCCTTATTCTTTTCACGCCAACGGACTAGCTTGGTTACATCCACTTCCAGCACATTCGTAACATGTGGAGATACTTTCTTTGACATAACCATGTGGTCGGCAATAATCCGACGGACACGGTCCATTTCTTTCATCTCTACTCCGGACGTATTGATAGGGGCAGATGATTGGGGTGTAGCAGTGGAAGCCACAGATTGTACAGCAGGTACCGGAGATGACTTTGGACTCGCTGAAGCAGCAGGCATAATAGCCGACGGTGCATTTGCAGTCGAAGTTATTCCTATTGTTGCCGGTTTCGGCTCGCTAACAAGTCCTCTCTTTTTCCTGTCAATATAATCTTTTATATCTTTCTTACTCAATCGTCCTTCATAGCCAGTCCCTTGCAGGGTATCCAGTTCTTCCTTCGGAATCTTAGCGTCCCGTGCCAATTGAATCACCACTGGAGAGTACCAACGTTCTTCGACAGCAACACCCGGTTTCGGCACTTCATTATGGGATTTCTCTTTAGTAGTTTCCTGAGAGGAGTTCGATTCATTGGAAGTTTCCTGTTCACTAGCACTGTCACCGTCCAAATTAATAACAGCAACGACAGTGCCCACCGCTACCGTATCTCCCTCTTTACACAAAATCTCCATTACTTTCCCCGCTACCGGAGAAGGTATTTCCGCACTCACTTTGGCAGTGTTTACTTCAAAAAGCACATCGTCTTCCTGAACCGACTCACCTACCTTTACAGACCAAGAAACAATTGTTCCTTCGGTTATACTCTCGCCCAACTTAGGCATTTTTATTTCGAATCTTGACATAGACAGTAAATTTATTATTCAACCTTGACACATTACAACAATACGTTGAAATAGAAAGTTTTAAGTTAAAGTATTTTTAACCGGACATCAACGGTTACATATCCATTCTTCACGAATGTACTTCTCCGAACGAAGCCGGTTGACAGCTTCCTTCTCCTCTACACTGAAAGAACTGACGGATTGCGATTCACTGAAATATTGAAAAGCATTTTCCTTGAAATCATCCACACTCCCCGCCGGCAAATATCTACCGATATTAGTAACCTCACTCCGAACGGAAGGAACGGCATATATGGAAGACAAAGTGCCGTCATGAGCTATCACATCCGGATTCAATACCTTATTTAATATCGTGAGGTCTGTATCATAAAGCAGTGTGCAATGATATAATACTCTGTCTTTATGTACACACTGTGCACTCCCCGATATTTTCAATCCATTCAGATAGATACCCAGCCGTTCATCTCCTTTAGCTTCTATACCGATGAATGACAGAAAGTCTAACGTTCGCTGAAGATAATGAACAAATTCAGGCAAACGCGAAACTGTTTCTATAAAAGTAAAATTGACATTACCCAAATCGTGATATACTGCCCCTCCTCCCGAGAAGCGACGGGCAATAGCTATCCGGTGCTGTTTCGCCCATTCCTTGTCAACTTCCGACCGAAGACGCTGATGTTTCCCTATCACAACAGAAGGAACGCTCTGCCAAAGCATAAAAACATCCTCCGTTCCCTGCCTCAACAAATACTCTTCTGCCGCTAAATGGAAATAAATATCAGTATAAGGACTGTATATACATCGAATCATAGGTCTCGAAGATAAGGGATTAAAACATTACTTCGTGATAAATCTCTCCAACCGTCGGATGCGGAAATACGGTCTTCTGAAATTCTTCCAGCGTATATCCTCTCTGAATAGCAATGCCTGCTATGACAATCAACTCCGACGCCGGATTTCCCAGCATGTGGCAGCCGATGATTTTGCCCTCTTCATCCTGAATCAATTTACAGAGACCGTTTCCTTGCTCATTCTCCGCAACGAATCGTCCGGAATAAGCCATTGGTAGTTTCGTAACACGATAAGGGAGTCCGAGTTTTATCAGTTCTTCCTCAGTCTTACCCACTCCTGCCATTTCGGGATTCGTATAAACAATTCCCGGCACACAGTCGTAGTTCATCCGATCTTCTACTCCCAATATATGATTGATAGCAACTTCTGCTTCACGAATGGCGGTATGTGCTAATAAAGAATATCCTATAATATCTCCGCAAGCATATACCCTAGGATGAGTAGTCAGTAAATGTTCATCTACTTTCACTCCATTCCGATGTAGCTCTATATTCAATTGTTCTAATCCTACGTTGGATAAATTTGCCTTACGTCCTACACTAAGCAGTATTTTATCCGTTTCAATCGCAGAAGCCTTGCCTCCCTTTTCAATCACGACCCTATCAGGTTTCACTTCCACTACTTTAGTATCCAGATAGAAAGAAACTCCCCGCTTTGTATATTCCGTACGAAGCATACCACTGGTTTCCTTATCCATGACTCCCAATATTTCAGGCATCATTTCCACGATATGTACCTTCACTCCCATACTGTTAAAGAAAGAAGCAAATTCCATTCCAATTACTCCCCCACCGATAATTACTAACGTTTTAGGTAGTTCTTTTATCTCCAATGCCTCTTTGGAGGTCCAGTAATCAACTTCCGCCAATCCCGGTATCGGAGGAATCACCGTATCGGAGCCGGTACATACCAGCAGATACTTTACAAAATACGCCTCTCCGTCACAAACAATGCGAATCAACCCATTTTCTTCCCCTTCTACAAAAGCTTCTTTCTCCACAATCGTAACCCCGTAAGAATTGACAGTCATTTTCACACCACCCGTCAGCATTTTCACCGTTTTATCTTTGCGGCTCATAATTTTAGATAAATCAAAGGAAGGGGATTCGGCAAACACGCCATACTTGGAAGCATTCTTAATGCTATCCAGAATTTTAGCAGAATATAACAGAGTTTTAGTAGGAATACACCCTTCATTCAAGCACACCCCACCTATTGCTTTTTTCTCGAAAAGAACGGCTTTCAGTCCGTTCGCCCCTGCCCGTTCGGCGGCCGTATATCCGGCAGGGCCACCCCCAATAATAGCTATATCAAAATTCATAATCGTATATCTTTTTAATAATAATACGATTATAACAAATGAAAGAAGAAATTAGTTGTTCAGAAAAATAATGCCCGCTATTTAATTGTCAGTTTTTTGAGGTCCTCCAATGTACCGTTAAATACATTCAGGTCTACATCTTCCTTAATGCCGGGTACATTCCCGACATCAGTGTGTTGCCAGAAACTCCATTTACCCTGATATTTCACCGAATCCACATAATAATGTGCAATCCAATAAGGGTAAGCATTGAAAATGGAATCATCCAGATAACGGGTTTTAAATTTATAAGAAGTATAAAGAATGGGCTTCACCCCATAATGTGATTCTACGCGGTCCAACCAGCGCTTCAAACCTTGTTGCAGTTCTTGTTTTTCCTTTCTTCCGGTCACTTCCACATCAAGCACGGGAGGTAAGTCACCGGTATCCAGTTTTACCGTACGAATAAAAAAGTCAGCTTGTTTCAAAGCATCCGTACCAGGGATATAGAAATGATAAGCCCCACGAATAAAGCCATGATTACGAGCATTGGCAAAATTCACCTCAAATGTAGTATCGTTATGGTCCCCCCCTTCTGTCGCTTTCATAAAGACAAAGTGTAAAGGAGTAGCCGTTTGCTGGTTCCGCTGAAGTCTCTCCCAGTCAATTTTTCCTTGATAATGAGATATATCAATACCATGAATATCATATCCGGAAGGAATACAAACTCCATACTCCTTTAAACCGTTACAAGGTTTCCAACGATAGGCATAAGGACGAATGAAAAAATAGTAGAAAACAGCAGAAAAACAACCGACAATCATCACTGTCAGAATATTACGCAACCAGATAGGCATAGCACGTCCGTACTTCTCCTGTACTTTTTTCGAAGCACGGGGAGATTTGGAAGAAGAAACAGTTCTTTTTTTTCTAGTGGTGGAAGCAGCATTCTTCTTTTGAACGGCAGCTATCGGATTATTACGTGACGGCAAGTGTCTTAGTGATTAAAAATTAGTGATTGGTGACAAATGAAAAAAAAGCGGCGAACAGCAACCATACATTCTGCATGGCATTTACTGTTCACCGCTTCATGTTTATCGTTTACTTACCTTGTTCCAGCTGTAAAGTCTTAGTTGCCTGATCGCAAACTTCAGTAGGACCAAAGTACTGGATTGGTCCCGGATATACATAATCCGTTTCGATAGCCCAACGATCACGTTGTGCAGCGAATGCCTTGAAAGGAGCACCATCCAGTTTCACCAATGCTTTCTGAATAACCGGTTTCATTTCACCGTGACGACGTTCCATATTCATCATCATTGTGATAGGTACACCACCAGCAATCCATTCGGCAGCAGGAGCAGTTGTGTTACGTACAGAAGACATATAACCGGTCTTACCGTTAGCAATCAACATAGAAGCTGTGTAACCCAAAGAGTAGCAGTAGTCAGCGTCGAAGTTTGATGGAGCAGCGCAACGGCCTTCGTAACCGAAGAAGTGGTGCTGAGCAGCAAACTTACCAACATACTTACCTTCTTCTTTCCATGCAGCCAATTTAGTAGCTACCATTTCGGACAACAGTTTTTCAGTTTCAATCAATGATACCTGAACGTTTCCGTGCGGGTCACGATCCAAAGTCAACTGACGTGCAACACCTTCCGGCAGACTTGCATAGATAGCAGAGTTTTCCGGAGAAAGTTTACGAATGATATAATCACGTTGGTGAGATTTCTTAATTTGAGCAAACTCTTCTGCGTTAGCAGCCAGGAAGTCGTTCAATTCAGCAATCAGACGTTTCATAGCCGGGATGAATTCGACCAATCCTTCCGGAATCAATACTGTACCGAAATTATGTCCCTGTGCAGCACGATCTGCTACCACTTTAGCGATATAAGTCACTACATCATCCAAAGACATATCTTTTGCTTCTACTTCTTCAGAAACGATACATACGTTAGGTTGTACCTGCAAAGCACATTCCAGCGCGATGTGAGAAGCCGAACGCCCCATCAATTTGATGAAATGCCAATATTTGCGGGCAGAGTTACAGTCACGTTGAATGTTACCGATTACTTCCGCATAAGTCTTACAAGCAGTATCAAAACCGAAAGAAGTTTCAATCATATCGTTCTTCAAGTCTCCATCGATAGTTTTCGGGCAACCAATTACCTGTACACCGTATTTCTTAGCAGCATAGTATTCAGCCAACACACAAGCATTTGTATTAGAATCATCACCACCAATGATAACCAATGCTTTAATGCCCAGTTCTTTGATAATTTCAAATCCTTTTTCAAATTGGCTTTCAGTTTCCAATTTCGTACGACCTGAACCGATGATATCAAAACCACCTGTATTGCGGTATTCATCGATAATGTCAGCAGTCAATTCCATATAGTTGTGGTCTACCAGACCACCAGGACCTAAAATGAAACCATACAATTTATTATCCGGGTTCAATTTCTTGATACCGTCAAATAAACCGGAGATTACATTGTGCCCACCGGGAGCTTGTCCACCAGAAAGGATGACACCCACGTTCATAGCAGGAAGAGTTACAGCTTCACCAGCTTCGAATGTAATCAACGGCATTCCGTACGTGTTAGGGAACAATGCTTTGATAGCTTCCTGATCGGCTACAGACTGAGTAGCAGCACCTGCTACAGCTTTAACGGCTCCTGATGCCAATGCTTTCGGAAGTTTGGGCTGGTAAGCAGCCCTTGCGATTTGCAATGCACTTTTAGTCATTTTCTTTAATTTTTTATTTAAAGGTGTTAGTAAGTTTCTTCTTAAACTTGAAAAGCGTTGCAAATTTCGCATTTTTCCGTGAATTATAAAAGAGGAAGCACAATTTTATTTACGATTCCTTATTGTTTCCAACCTCCACCAAGCGCTTTATAAAGCTGTACGACGGCTATCAACTCATCACGAATAGCATTACTTAAGCCAATTTGTGCATCAAAGTATCCACGTTGGGCATCCAATACGTCCAGATAGTTAATAACCCCATTAATATATTGGAGCTGTGCCAGATCCATATAGCTCTTAGCCGAACGTTCCAAATTAGCACGAAGTTCGTACACCTCTTTTATCTTGTTAAAATTCACAATTGCGTTACGTGTCTCTTTAAAAGCTGTCAGCACGGATTTCTCATAGTTATGCACCTCACCTTCAAAAGCCGCTTTTTTCGCTTTCAATGCCGCACGGTTCTTTCCCCAACCAAAGATAGGAGTCAACAAAGCCCCTTCCATTACTGCATACGGAGATTTCAACAATTCTGACAATGAAGTACTCTCCGTACCAAAACCACCGGTCAGAGCAAGACGCGGAAACATATTCGTATAGGCTACTCCTACTTTCGCATTGGCAGCGATCAATTTCTGTTCTGCCTGACGGATATCAGGACGACGTTCCAACAAAGTGGAAGGCAAGCCAACCGGAAGTGTTTCCGGAAAATTAAATTCCTGAAGCAAACGGGAACGGGCAATACGGTTAGGATATTCACCTGCAAGAAAAGCAATATCGTTTTCCTTAAGAGAAATCTTACGTTCTAAATCCGGAACTAAAGTAGCCGTACGTGCCAACTCCACTTGTGCCTGACGATAGGAAGTTTCGGAAGTCAATCCTCCGGCAAAACGGATACGTGCCAAACGAACACCTTCTTCACGAGCTTTCAATGTTTGCTTAACTATGTCTAACTCTGTATCCAATGCTACCAATTCATAGTAAGCTTGTGCTACTTCGGCAACAATCGTCATCCGGAGTGCACGTTGCGCCTCTATAGATTGCAGATATTCAGCAATACTGGCCGAACGCGCCCAACGCAGATTTCCCCAAAGGTCGAGTTCCCATGAAACAAGAAATTGGGCTTCAAAAGTGTCTGCTTTCTTAAACGCATCCCCTCCATGATTTTCCAATTCACGTTCAGCTGTTACTTTTCCTTTTATATCCGGAAGCAAAGCTGCAGTAGAGATTCGTTTTTGTGCAGCCATTTCCTTCACACGGGCAGCCGCTATCAACATATCCTTATTATGCTCCAAAGCACGGTCAATAAGGCTACAGAGAGTGGAATCAGCATAAATATCTTTCCAGTCCTGATCTCCGAAACTGACAGAATCCTGATGTTGAGCCAAACTATCAGGTAAATGAAGGTCAGGACGAACGTAGCTTTTCCCTACCTTGCAGGAAGTTAATATTCCTGCAAATAATAAGATAGCCATATATAGTTTCTTTCGTTTCATTATTTCTTATGTTTTAAAATTTTCGACTTTGTTTTATACACCATTACAAAGAAGAAAGGCACGAGAATGATGCCAAATACAATAGCAAATATCATTCCGAAGAATACTCCCGTACCAATCGCCTGGCGGCTTGCCGAACCAGGACCGCTTGCCAATACCATTGGAAGCATACCAAGCACAAATGCAAGCGAAGTCATCAGAATCGGACGAAAACGTAATCTTGCCGCATAAATAGCAGATTGAATCAAATCTTCTCCCTTATCCACCTGCACTTTGGCAAATTCTACAATCAAAATAGCGTTCTTAGCCGCCAATCCCACCAGCATTACTAAGCCTATTTGGAAATAAACATCATTTTCCAATCCACATACCCAGACACCCAAATAGGCACCCAATGCAGCTACCGGCAAAGAAAGCAATACAGCAATAGGTACTGTCCAACTTTCATATTGCGCAGCAAGGAAAAGGAATACAAACAAGAATACCAGTGCCATAACCATACCTGTCTGACCTCCAGCTTGCTTTTCCTGATAAGAAAGTCCGCTCCATTCCAATCCGATATTATCAGGTAGGTGATCGCGGGCAATCTGTTCCATGATCTCCATTGCTTGTCCGGAACTATATCCTGGTGCAGCAGCTCCACGAATTACCGCAGTAGTAAACATATTAAAACGCTTGATACTTCCCGGACCTGTGGTATATGATGCATTGCCTAAAGAAGTCAGCGGTACCATTGCCCCATTAGACGCTTTTACAAAGAATAGATTAATATTATCTTTATGTTCACGGTAAGGAGCTTCCGCCTGGATATATACCTTATATATACGGTTGAACATATTAAAGTCATTCACATACACAGAACCCGTATAAGCTTTCATCGTAGAGAACACATCTGCCAAAGGTACACCCAACATTTTCACCTTATCCCGGTCCACATCAAAATATAGTTGCGGAATTTCTGACTGTAAAGAAGAAGACAATCCTGTCAGTTCTTTATGTTTGGAAGCATAGTACATCAAGGTATCGGTGGCATCTACCAAATTATCAAAAGTCGCTTCTCCACGAGCTTCCAACTGCATCTCAAAACCTCCGGAACTACCCAATCCCGGTATTACCGGTGGAGTAGACAAGTAGACCTTACATTCCGGATATTCTTTGAGGTGTTTCTCTACCGTATCCATAATTTTTTCGATGCTGGTATTCTTCCGTTCTTCCCATGGTTTCAGAATCACAGTCAGTTCAGAACGAGCCTGATTACTACCGACACGCGGACTGCTACCCGTCACATTCTGAATATATTCTATATAAGGATTCTTTTCCAAATAAGCTATGGCACGTTCCGTCACAATACGGGTACGCTCCAATGTAGCGCCTTCCGGCAACTCAAGTTCAATTTTAAAATATCCCTGATCTTCCACCGGCAAGAAACTGGTCGGAATAATACGGTGAATTAATAGGATAGCGATCAGAACCATTCCAAAAGCACTTAATACCCGACGAGGATGCTTTATTGTACGGGTTACGGCAGCTACATACTTATTACTACCAACACCTAGCCATTCATTGATCTTCCGAAAAATAATATTTTTTTTCTTTCCGCTATCCGGCTTCAATATTAACGAACACATCACGGGACTCAGTGTCAAAGCAACCACTGTAGAAATAAGTACGGACACCACGATAGTCACCGTAAACTGACGATACAACTGTCCCGTAATTCCACTCAGGAAACTAACCGGAACGAATACTGCAGCCAACACCAATGAGGTAGCAATCAAAGCGCTGGCAAGTCCGTTCATTGCTTTCTTGGTAGCTTCATAAGGACTTAGATGTTCCGTTTCCATTATATGTTCCACACCTTCCACCACCACAATCGCATCATCCACGACAATACCAATAGCAAGAATCAATCCGAGTAATGTCAATATATTTAACGAGAAACCGAATATTAACATGAATCCGAAAGTACCAATCAACGAGATAGGAACTGCCACAATCGGAATCAACGTTGCACGCCAGCTTTGCAAAGACAGATATACCACCAATACTACCAGCACCAATGCTTCAAACAACGTCTTATATACTTCGTGAATAGATTCAGAGATATAAGTCGTCATATCAAATGGAATCTCATAACTCAATCCTTCCGGAAAGTTCTCGCTAATTTCATCCATAGCCTCTTTTACTCTCTCGGCCACTTCCATTGCGTTAGCACCCGGTAACATATAGATACCAAGTACAGCAGCATTCTCTCCATTGATCCCACTCTCTGTATTATAAGAAGAAGCTTCCAACGACACGCGTGCCACATCTTTTAATCGGATAATAGAACCGTTAGCATTGGCACGTACTACAATATCCTCGAACTGTCCGACAGTGGAAAGACGTCCCTGAGTAGTGATAGGAATAGTAATATCCAATCCTTCCACCGGTTGCTGTCCTAATACACCTGCCGCAGATTCACGGTTCTGATCTTTCAAAGCATTTTGTAAATCCTGTACGGTCAACCCAAAATTTGCCAACTTATCGGGTTGTGCCCATATCTGCATGGCGTAATAACGGCTACCAATATTAGAAACGCGTCCTACTCCCGGGATACGGCGAATCACATCAAGCACATTGATTGTAGCGAAGTTACTCAAATAGATTTCATCAAACTTCGGATCAGTAGAAGTCAGACAGAGCGTCATTAATTGACTAGGAGCCTGTTTTTCTACTGAAATACCATTTTGAATCACTTCTGCCGGAAGACGGGATTCAGCTAGCTTCACACGATTCTGAATCTCAACTGCCGCCAAATCCGGATCAGCAGATACATCAAAAGTAACCGTTGCCGAGAAACCTCCAGAGTTAGAGCTATTTGATTCCATATAAAGCATCCCCGGTGTACCGTTGATTTCCTGCTCAATCGGAGTAGCTACCGCTTGTGACACGGTAAGTGCGCTGGCACCCGGATATGAGGCACTGATTTTCACTACCGGAGGCGTGATCTGCGGATATTGGTCTACCGGAAGCATTGTCAGACCGATAATTCCGACAATCACTATCACAATAGAAATTACAGCCGAGAAAACCGGCCTATCTATAAAAAAAGTAACTTTCATCTCTTATTCTCCTTTTGTGTTATCCTTCATTTCTATCGAAGTATTTCCAGTTTCAGTTGTAGTGTCTTTTACTTTTGTTTCCGGTGTACTGATTCGTACTTTCATTCCCGGTGTCAATTTATGGAAACCTTCCACTACAACCTTCTCTCCTTCCGCCAAACCTCTTTCCACTACTACATTATTTCCGACTTCCGGTCCTAATTCCACGAAACGTTTTTCTACCGCGTCATCTTTACGCAGAGTATAAATATAAGCTCCGCCCTTTTCGATAGTAACAGCTTTCATTGGAACAACAAGGGCTCCTTCGCGAACATCCAGCAACAGCTTTACTTTCGTAAACTGTCCCGGCAATAATACTTGTTTGGGATTAGGCATTTCCGCACGTACGGAGAAAGTACCCGTCTGAGGATCTACCTGAGGTTCAGCAAAATCAACATAACCTTTATGAGGATAAACGGTATTATCTGCTAAAGTAATCGTAATATTCGGTTGCCAGGAACGGGTCGAGTCTTGCTGGCCTAAATTAATATTTCTTTCTTTACTTTTCAGATAATCAAGTGCTGTCATACTGAAATCGACCAGTACGGTATCACTTTTCACAATAGTAGCGAGTAGAGATTTTCCTCCGGGTCCCACCAAGGTACCCAAATCCACATTTCTTTCACTGATATGACCAGACAATGGCGACCGGACAATGGTATATCCCAGTTCCAATTCAGCCTGCGCCAAGTCCGCCTCACTCATGGCGACCGTAGCTTCGGCACTTTCATAAGCAGCTTCAGCATTGTCCAAGTCCAACTGACTTGCAGCATTTTGTTCAAACAATGGACGTATACGCTTCAAATCTCGTTCAGCCTTCAAAGCCTGTGCTTCGTCTTTTTTCAACTGTGCTCTGGCCTTGTCGGCTTTTGCCCGATATTGATCCTGGTTGATTACAAACAAAACCTGATTCTTATTCACATACGTACCCTCTGCAAAAAGCATATTTTCCAGATAACCTTCCACCCGGGCACGTACTTCGACGAACTGTTGGGCACGAATTCGTCCCACATATTCCCCGTATATCTCTACATCATCTTTTACTACCGGTTCAACAATGACTGTCGGCATTTCCGGCGTAGCCTTCTGAGGTCGGGTCAACATCCAATACACGCCCAACACAACTACCGCACAGATTATAGCAGCAATGGTTCTCTTTCTCCTCAGTTTCAATTCATGTTTCGAAAAGAATAATCTCATATCGAATCTTATTATTTAATTTAACTTATGTTTGTTATATCCACATTTATACAATTTGCGTGCCAAAATCACTTTGATCTTTTGTTATCTAATAATCAACCATTTATGTCATTCACATTCTTTCGTGAGAATGGGGAGTTTAGCTGCAAAGTGTAGAATTAATCCACATTTCCGACTTTTGGAACATTTTTTTTAATTCCGATTTCAACAACTAAACAAATTATGCCCTACATTTGTATTTATATATACATCATCAACACTAGACCATGTCCTAATGAAAAAACAAATCTTCTCAACATTAGTTTTATCAATGTGCCTACTATTGCCTTTTTCCTTATATTCTCAGGAGCAACGCAAAAAGGTAGGTGTAGTTTTGAGTGGCGGCGGTGCCAAAGGAATGGCGCATATCAAAGCATTAAAAGTGATCGAAGAAGCGGGTATTCCTATCGATTACATAGCCGGAACTAGTATGGGAGCCATTGTAGGAGGACTCTACGCTATTGGTTATACTCCCGAGCAATTGGACAGTATGGTTCGAAAACAAAACTGGACGTTTCTGTTAAGCGACCGTATCAAACGAAGTGCCATGTCATTGACCGACCGTGAACGGTCGGAAAAGTTCATTGTCTCCATACCTTTCACCAAAAGTCCCAAAGATGCGGCTTCTTCGGGCGGAATTATCAAAGGGCAAAATCTTGCCAATCTATTTTCAGACTTGACTATGGGCTATCATGATTCTATCAACTTTGATAAACTCCCCATCCCTTTCGCTTGTGTAGCAGCAAATGTTGTCAATGGAGAACAAATTATATTCCACAACGGGATCCTGTCAACTGCCATGCGGGCCAGTATGGCTATCCCAGGTGTATTTACACCGGTACGACAAGACAGTATGGTATTGGTGGACGGTGGAATTGTAAATAACTATCCGGCAGATGTTGTAAAAGCTATGGGAGCTGATGTTATCATCGGAGTGGATGTACAAAACGCCTTGAAAAAAGCGGATAAGCTGAACAGTGCTCCTGATATCTTAGGGCAAATCGTAGATATTACCTGCCAATCCAATCATGAAAAGAATGTAGACCTTACCGATACTTACATTCGTGTAAACGTAGACGGTTATTCTTCGGCTAGTTTTACTCCGGCCGCTATTGACACTTTAATGCGAAGAGGAGAAGAAGCAGCTAAAGCACAATGGAATTCCTTACTCGCTTTGAAAAAGAAGATAGGAATATCCGATAATTATGTTCCCAAACGACATGGTCCGTATTCTTCCCTCTCCAATGTACGTACAATTTATGTGACAGACATATCATTCTCCGGTGTAGAAGCTGACGACAAGAAATGGCTAATGAAAAAATGCAACCTGAAAGAAAATAGTAATATTACCACCCAACAGATAGAACAGGCATTATATCAATTAAGAGGAAGCCAATCTTATTCCAGTGCCAGCTATACGTTGACGGACACTCCCGAAGGTTATCACCTCAATTTCCTACTGCAAGCAAAGTATGAAAAAAGAATTAATCTGGGGATCCGTTTCGATTCGGAAGAAATAGCCTCTTTATTAATCAATGGAACGGCAGACCTCAAAACTCATATTCCTTCCCGACTATCTCTTACCGGGCGATTAGGGAAACGGTATGCGGCGCGCATTGACTATACATTAGAGCCTATGCAACAGCGCAACTTCAATTTTTCGTATATGTTTCAGTATAATGACATCAACATATATGAAGAAGGAGAACGCGCCTATAACACTACTTACAAATATCATTTAGCTGAATTTGGCTTCTCGGATGTATGGTATAAGAATTTCCGTTTTGGTCTCGGATTCCGTTTCGAATATTATAAATACAAAGACTTCTTATTTAAGAAGCCGGAATTTATCGGCTTGGATGTAGAATCAGAACACTTCCTTAGCTATTTTGCACAAGTGCACTATAACACATACGATAAAGGATATTTCCCCTCCAAAGGAAGTGATTTCAAAGCCGCCTACTCACTCTATACCGATAATATGGCGCAATACAATGAACAGGCCCCATTTTCCGCACTGAGTGCTTCGTGGGCAAGTGTGATTCCTGCCACCCGCCGTTTTTCTATCATTCCGTCGATCTATGGGCGTGTCCTGATAGGGAAAGGAATTCCTTATCCCCTGAAAAATGCTATCGGTGGTGAAGTATACGGTTTTTATATTCCACAACAGTTGCCTTTTGCCGGCGTAACAAACATGGAATTAATGGAAAATTCTATTATCATTACTTCTCTGAAGTTCAGGCAACGTATGGGAAGTATTCATTACCTCACCCTGACAGGCAACTACGGTTTGACGGACAGTCACTTCTTCGAAATACTGAAAGGCAAACAATTGTTCGGCATCAGCGCAGGTTATGGAATGGATAGCGTTTTCGGTCCTCTGGAAATATCATTGGGATATTCCAATCAGACTGATAAAGGAAGCTGCTTTGTGAATCTGGGATATTATTTCTGATTCCAATCTTTTATAATTTAAACTTTATACTATACAAATTTTTCCCGCTTCTGTAAATTCAGCAGACCGATCATCATCCAGATCAGACTGGAGGAGAAAAGAAATATACGATTTTTGATAAGAATCCCTTCCCATATCATCGGATGAAAATTATCAGGCACACGGAAGGGATTCAGCAAAATATTCCAAAATGAACGTTCTATGCTATTCATATTACTGAAAAACATCAGTACAATGCCAATGATAATCATAAGTACAGCCGTTCCGTTTCCACTCCGGGTAATCGTAGAAAACATAAAAGTCAAATTACCAAAAAAAAGAACCGGAAACATCAACTGCAAAGACATCTCAAAAGGATTGATTGGATACAGCAATAAGATAGCGATGTACGAAAAGACGATTAGAATAGCAAAAATAACCACGTAAATCATGAGTAACCGTACTCCCCATACTTTATACCGATAGTCAGGAATACCAAAAAGTATTTCCAATATCCGGCTGTCTTCGTCATTTTGAATGCCGAAGACAGCCGGGTAGAATATCAGCAATAAACATGGGAACATGAGTATATTATAGATAAGCCCTTCATTAATTTCTGCCCGGTTCCACGCACTCTGAAACATAAAAAAGGCAAAGAATCCAAATGCCGCTAACAGAAACCAAAAGAACTTTCCGGCAAAAATAATCTTCAAATTATATTTTACCACCTTAGGCAGCAGCTTTATTAATTGATTAAATGTCATATCATTCTTTTCTTTTAATTCATATTCTTCAATAGGCAGAGATAAGCATCTTCCAGATTGGCCTCAACTTCTTCGGCTCCTTCGTATGGTTGCTCAACAGAAAGATAACGAACACGGATAGTATCCCCTTGCTGGATATGATGTATGACCAAAGATTTATCCAATGCCTTTTCAAACTCCGTTTTATCTATATTAAACTGCCATACCTTTCCATTAGCCATTTCCACCATGTCCGCCGGATCACCGAAATATTTCAGTTCACCCTTGTTTATTACCACAACCTGATTACAGGAACTGGATATATCTTCAATGATATGAGTAGAAAAAATGACCACACGATCTTTACTCAATTCCACCAACAGATTACGAAAACGGATACGCTCACGAGGGTCGAGTCCTGCTGTCGGCTCATCTACTACCAGAATACGTGGCAAATGGAGCAAAATCAATGCAATGCCGATCCGCTGTTTCATACCTCCCGAGAAAGAACCGATATTTTCATCTTTCCGCTCATACATATGTACCGCATTCAAAACATACTCTAACCGTTCCTTACGCAAATCCTCATCTATTATTCCTTTCAGTATAGCCTGATAATCAAGAAACTCCCAAGATGTCATATTTTCGTAAGTGCCAAATTCCTGCGGAAGGAATCCTATCAAGCTTTGCAATTCTTCCCTATAGATACGGGTATCCATACCATTAATCCAGATACTGCCATAACTCTGCTCGAATATGCCACAAATCACGCGCATCAAAGTTGACTTTCCGGCTCCGTTCGGTCCCAGGAGTCCGAACATACCTGTCTGAATCTCAAACGAAACTCCACGCAATGCTTTAAAAGGTTTACGTTGTTTTCCAATCAAAGGAACACTCTTTACCATACGGAAGTAAGAGCGGCGAAGTCCGGCAAATCGTCCGGTAACACGTTCTATATTTACATTATGTTCATATAGATACTGTGAGGTAACGTAGATAGCAATACCCGCAAACCACAACAGCCCAATCATTACCACCAAACCGTTATTATCCAGTCGCTTGAACAGTTCGAACAAGATAACAGGAGGAAGTCCCCAGAATATCATACGGTTTACTGCCTTTACTCCCTTACTATTTTCGTAACGATAATATAAATAAGAACGTATTTTTCTCCACAAGTACAAAGCCGATGCATAAATAGCAAACGAAAACAGAAATATCCAAAGTCTATTTTGAATAAAAAAATAAGTAAAATAAACACCGAACGCTAACATACCGAATTGCCACAACACATTGACAAAGTCTTTTAGAGAATGATATTCACGACTCATTCCCAGCCTTTTCCGTATTTGCAGACCACTATGCCATTGACGACTGATACGTCCCGGCCAATCATATATCTTAACCAGATTCCGGACAGATATGTGTATTTCTTCATTCGGATCTATGACTTTCGATTTAGCTCTTCTAAGACTAGTCTGTGTAAAATAAGTCAGTCCTGGTATACCCGCAATCAGTGCTACTAAATAGATAGACTGCCAAAGTATTCCTTCAGCATATAGCCAGATACTGACAACGCCAACTACAAAAAGAACAAAATGGAAAATCCACATTTTACGAGACAAAGAACGATACCACCAAAGCACATTTTCCAATCCCATGCAGACAGTAGGAATCAAAATCAACGTCAATAAGGCAGAGAAAAGAAGTCCACCAATCACTGTAATAGCAAAAGGCGCCCCAATGGCTCCGGCATATTCCGTATCTCCCATGGCCAACGGCAACATAGCGGCGATCGTTGTGATAGAAGTTATCAAAATCGGACGGATACGTGACATTCCGGCAGTCATTAATGCCCGATTCCGGCGATATCCTCTTTTACGTAAAATATTAGCATAGTCTATAAGGATAATTCCGTTATTTACGACTACTCCCAGCAGAATCAAGAACCCCGTCAGCGTATTTGCATTCATCAGGCTATTGCTCGAAAGCAATAACGCCAGCAAAGAGCCGATAGCAGCAAGCGGAATAGTAAAAAGTAATACAAAAGGAGTTACTACAGACTCAAAAACAGAAGCAAGTATCATAAAAATCAAAATGAAGGCTGCCAGAATAAGAAATTTGAAATCTCCAAACTGATCCTCCTCATGGAATACTTGCAAGGCAACGCCTGAAGGTAGATTATAACCGGCAATCAATTGGTCTATATCAGAACGATAACTTCCCAATAATTCCTTTGAGGACTGCACATCTCTTGAGAAATTATAATAAACTTCAAGTTGTTTATCCTGATTGACACGTATGATCCGCGAACGTCCGCGACCATAATTAATAGAGGCTATATCTTCCAGATTGTGCATTCCACCCTTTGCATTTTCTATCCGAACAGCACGCAAATCATCAACTGTCTTTTCTTTTTGAACCTTCTCCTCCGCTTCTTCTTCCGTCTCTGTACTTTTTTTCAAAATTTCATCGCGAATGATAATGTCATAATTATCTTCTCCCACTTTAAAAGTCACTTCAGAAGAAAACTCGTTATTGAGTGCCGTTAATCCCGAAGTTATATTAGCACGATTGATATCATAAGTAGTCAGCAGAATCGGGTCAAAGTTCAGATTTATCTCTGGCTGACGAGGAGTATACGATACATGAGTATGTTGCACAAATTCCTGTTCATCCAGTAGGTAGCGGATTTCCTCAGCTACCATTTGCATCATTTCGAAATCAGAACCTCTGACAACCACTCGTTCATTATTATCACCAATACCCAGTAAACGCATAAAGCCTCCAAGACTACTCAATACCGAATTTTCCTGTCCACCTCCCATAGCATCAGAGACATAGACTTCCGCCCCATTAATGTTCGAGACTTTGGATTGCACATCCGATTTGATGTCCGTAATTTTTCGTTTACCTATCTTTTGATAATCTTTTTGCAAAACGAGCGTAATAGTTGCTTCTTTCTCCCGGACACGGCAGATCAAATCTTTCTTTTCTGGGAAATTCTTCAGACGTTCTTCCAGCACTTTGACTATCTTGTCCGTATTCTCAAGGGTACTTCCGGTAGGCATTACAACACTTATATTAAACCGATCCGAATCCACTTCTTTCATCTGCTGCACATTCAAGGTCAGTGATAATATCAGAGTAGCAAAAAGTAAAATCACCGCTCCGAATATAGTGACTCCCGGATTACGCATACACGTCTTCAGTAAAACCAGATACACTTGTATCGGACGTTGAATAATCGACACCTTCTCATAAACGACACTTCTTCCTTTCTTCTTTTTCAGAATAACATAAGTGACCATAGGAATGAAAAGCAAAGCCACAAACAAGGAAATAGTCAGCGTAGATATAATAGACACCCCGATATGATGCCCTATCAGTTTAATCAGGAAATTATCTGAAAAGACAAACGGCAGGAAAACAGTGACAGTAGTCAACGTAGCTGCTACAATAGAGCGCCACACCTCTTTAGTGCCCTGAGTAACTGAGCGCTCGGGTGTGTAGCCGCTTCCGGATAAACGATAAATATTCTCCAGCACTACAACACTATTATCCAGTAGCATCCCAATGGCAAGTGCCATTCCCACTAATGTAAGGCTATTGATAGTAATGCCGGAAGCATAGAAGAAATTGAAGGCCGTATAAACTGAGATCGGAATTGAAAGTGCGATAAAGAACACCAGCCGCATATTTTTCAAAAAAAGCCAGAGAATGAAAACAGCCAACAATCCACCGACCAATGCCAGGTTAATGATTTGATTGATGTTATTCTCCATCGTTTCAGCCTTATTCTCCTGAACGACTATTTCCAGATCAAGCGGAACTATTTTTTCATTCAGTTTGTCAATCGCATCAGAAACACGGTGGGAAAGCTCTATAAGATTTGCCTGCGAATCATTTATCAATACCACAGAAACAGCCTCTTTCCCATTTACACGACTATAAGTGGTTTCATCTTTCAGATCAAAGAATACGGTTGCCACATCTTTCAACAAGACAGGTCCGGGAGCCACCACAATATTTTCCAGGTCAGATACTTTCGTATACATCGCATTTACGTGAACAAAAATCTTACTATCCGGCTCATTGGCAAAACCGACAAACGTTTTCTCCTGCGTATTCTGTGAAAGCAGATTACTTATCTTTGACGCCGTAAGGTTCAACGCTTTGCACACCTCCGAATGGAGACGTATCTCAATCGCTTTTTGCCGTCCGCCATATATATTGACAGATGCCACACCATCTATGTTCTCCAAATCGGAAAGAATATTATCCTCCACTAAGTTCCTGACACGGTCTGTCCCTCCCGAACCCCGTACCTGAAGTACCATAAAGTTATTGTTCATCTGTGCAATATCAACTTTCTGTACCTGCACAGTAAAACCACTGGGAAAAGATGCTGCCACTTCATTCACCTTTTCCTGCAACTTAAGAGCAGTCATCTTGAAATTGACATTCTTCTTAAAATCAATTTGTATGTTCGATTGCCTCCTGTCTATATAAGATTGCAGTTTGTCTACTCCTCCTATCGTACTGACAGCTCCTTCAAGCGGAATTATCACTTCCGACTCCACATACGAAGGGTCCATATCCTGCTGCGACGACACTTGGATAAACAATACCGGAAGCTCTGCATTAGGCAGCAACTCTACCGGAAGCTGTTTGTAGGACACATAGCCCAAAAGACTAAGTGCAATAAACAGCATACAGATCGTAATTCTCCTATTTAGTAAAAAGTTCATCTTCAGCTTTTTTTAGTTCGGTGATTTATACGCCTTTTTATCTTTTCAAGGACATAATATACACATGGGATAACCATCAAACTCATCAAAGTAGAAGTTATCAGTCCTCCAATCACAGCAATAGCCATTGGCGAACGAAGTGAAGCACCTTCACCAAATCCGAATGTCATTGGAAGCATAGCCAGAATCGTAGTCAACGTAGTCATTATGATAGGACGGATACGTTGCTGTCCTGCTTCTACAATGGCGTCAGTCAACTCCATTCCTGCCTGGCTAAGTTGGTTGATACGGTCTACCAGAATAATAGAGTTATTAACGGCAATACCTCCCAACATCACGATACCGATAACTCCCATCATATTAATCGTGGTTCCAGTAATGAAGAAAAGCAAGATAGCACCCACCACAGCCAGCGGAATAGTCAGCAGAATCGTAAAAGGATGTAACAACGATTCAAACTGTGAAGCCATGACCATATAAACAAGTACAACAGAAAGCAATAAAGCAAACAATAAGCTATGCATAGACTCCTGCCGTTTTTCTTCTTCTCCGGTCACTGTGATACTATAATTAGCAGGCAAATCAATATCTTTAACAGCCAAACACACTTCTGCCGTCACTTTATCAAGTGATTTGCCAGTGTCCATATTAGCCATTATTTTACCTATACGGCTCTGATTGCGACGTAGAATCTCTTTAGGTGCCTGCCCATGAGTAATACTAGCGATCTCGTCCAACAAAAACTCTTGTGTACCACTTCTGATAACAAGTGATCCGAGAGCTCCTAAAGATATATCCGGTACTTTAATCACGATATCACGCATCTCACCGCGATACTCCATTTTACCGGCTTCCTTACCACTCAACTGTTGTTTCAACTGTTCAATCACTGTAGCAACACTCAGATTATTGATCCCGGCTATGGTACGGTCTATTGAAATCACGACTTCCGGAGCACCGTCTTCAATAGAAGTTACAACGTCATACACCCCATCCACTTCCTGCATTCTTTCCTTTACTTCTCCGGTAATCTTCGCTATTTCGTCCAACTCCTCTCCTTTCACTTCCACTACAATAGGAGCTCCTTCACTACCCAACAGAGAACTCAAAGAATTTTCATCCTGACGGATAGATAATTCCAGACCAACGGGATTCTTCGCTTCTTCAAGGAACCGGGCAATTACATTTTCTGGAGAAAGAATACACTCCGGAGAAAGAATAATTTTCATCATCGCCGTATTTTCTCCTTCAAATATGGCATTTTCCGAACCGCTTCCCTCTCCGACATGACTATATATCGTACACAGAGAATCGCCTCCGACAATAGTATATAATAAATCTTCGAGATTACCCACAGCCGCAGCAGTACGTTCCATTTGCGTACCTTCAGGCATTTTCACAACAGCAGTAAAAGCCTTACTTTCCGCCCTCGGCATAAACTCCGTACCAATGAACGGAGTCAGCAAACCTGTAACTACAAGTAATAACACTGCCATACCAATTACCCACCAACGATGTCGAACCAACTTGCGAAGTATCTTGCTATATCTAGTAATACGGATTGATTTCACTTCTTCCATTTTTACTTTCTTGCCGGAAAGTTGAGTATATAACATCGGAATCACTAGGATAGCAACAAACAAGGAAGATACAAGTGAGAAAGTAACTGTCCAAGCCTGATCTTTAAACAGTTCACCCGAAGCTCCATGAAGATAAACAATCGGAAGAAATACCACAATAGTCGTCAAAGTAGAAGCAATAACCGCATTTGCCACCTCCGCAGTTCCGGTAACCACTGCCTCCTTAACACTCACTCCTTTTTCCTGATTCCGGAAAATACTTTCTATAACTACAATGGCATTATCTACCAGCATACCCGCTCCGAGAGCCAACCCTCCCAAAGTCATAATATTCAGCGTAAGCCCATTGAAAAACATCAAATTGAAAGTTGCTACAATAGAGATTGGAATAGAAAGACTGACAATCAACGTTGTTCCCATTCGACGAAGGAATACAAACAATACAATGACAGCAAGGACAATACCCAATATAGCACTGCTTTTCACTTCACCGATAGCACTTTTTATAAAAGTCCCCTGATTGGAGATTACCTGAAAATGATAGCCGGGCAAAGCATCTTCTATCACTGCCAACCGACTAGTTACTTCGTCTACCACCTTCACCGTATTGAAACGCATTTCCTTATAAATAGACAAACCGATACTACGTTTTCCATTAATACGTACAATGTTTTCGGGACGTGCATTCACAAACTGCACAGTAGCTACTTCTTTCAAAAAGACGGGAGCCTTGTTGACATCTGTCACAGTTTCAGAAGAACTATTCCCTGAAGTCTCCTGCTGTACCGGTTTATATCCGACGATCAAATTTTCAAAATCGGCTTCTGTGGAAAACAGACTCGAACTTTTCACTAAATACTGCAATCCCAATTCACTTACCCGTCCTCCGGATATGCTCTGATTATTAGACTCAATACGCGAAGCGATATCCTCTATCTTTAATTGGAAAGCATTTAATTTATAAGGATCAGTCTGAACGGTAAGGGTAGTCACTTCCTCTCCCGAAAGAGTCACTTCGGCAACACCTTCCAGGCGAATCAGCTCGTTACGGATATAACTTTCCGCAATCCTTCGCAATTCCGCCATATCCGTAATATTCTGATGAGACATCCCCACCAGGACAACTGGCGACAGATTCGCGTCGTGTTGCGTTATTTTTAGTTCCGTAATCTCCTTATTCTGGGCAAACGGATTCATAGCTTTCTGCAAATCGAGAAAAGCTTCATCCATATCCTTTGTCCAAGTATATTCTACGGTAATCCGTGCCGTTCCCGCTTTAATCACCGAAGACACCTGTGTAACGTCACTCTGCCGAATGGCCATGGATTCCATGTTTTTCACAAATTGTTTTTCGATCTCTTCAGGAGGACGTTCTCCTACCTTTAGTTCGATAAACAAGCGGGGATTATTCAGATCAGGCAATAAGTCGACACTCAACTGATCGTATGACACCTTTCCCAACAATAAGAGGGCAAATACAATCATACAAATTGTAACCGGATTGCCTACTGCAAATTTGACTATATTCTTCATAAGTATTTCCTATTTTCAAAAGGCACGTTTATTCGTCATACGAATAATTTACTTTTGAATTTTTACTTTAGCATCTTCCTTCAATGTTTCAAACCCCTTCACTACCAGATTGTCATTTACTTTGAGTCCGGATATGATTTCAATGTTATATTCATCCTCTAAGCCTGTTTCTAAATTACGTATCTTTGCGGTATTCTTCTCAACGACATATACATATTTGCGACGACGGTTCGACAGAATCACGTCCTTGGGGATAATAATGGAGCTGTCTGCTCTGTCTACCACAATATCTGCTTTAGCAAACATACCCGGACGCAATTTTAGTTGATTGTTATCAACTAAAACCTTTCCTTTATAGGTACGCGTTTCCGAACTGATTGCGGGAGATAATTCGCTGATTTTCCCTCTCAAAGTATCACCCGGTATGGTGTAATGAGTAATATATACCGGTTGTGCTTCCTTGACATAGCGGATGCTGCTCTCTGGCAGATTGATATCCATATACATTTTATCATAAGCCATTAGACTTACTACCGGCTTACCCTGCTCTACCCTGATATCAGTTGTATAATGGGGCAGGTCAACAATCACACCATCAAACGGAGCTTTTACCTTCATTTTCTCCAAATTGAGTTGTGCGTTTTCATAATCATAACGGGCATTCGTCACCTTAACTTCCGTATTCCGCATCTCACTCATCGTCACCCCTCCCTTTTCATAAAGCGCTTTTTGTTTCGATTGCTCCTGTTCGGCTATTTCGAGACTGAGCTTTTTAGCGTCGATAGCAATGCCGTTTTCATATTCTTTGTCTTCCAACCGGACAATTATCGTACCTTTACTCACCCTATCTCCCATTTTGAAAGTTTTTCCTGTCTTCGGATTAATTTGAAGTTTATAAAAGCCGCTCATTTCAGAGTTCAGAGACACCCCATAAGTAGGCTGTACTGTTCCTGTTGTATTTATCAGTTTACTGATCGAACCTTTTTTCAGTTCGACAACAGATACCGGAGTAGCAATGTTATTGGGTGCGTTTTGTGGTCTGTCACCACAGCTTGTCAAGCCTATAGTTGCTAATAAAGAAAATGCTATTAAAATGTGATACTGTTTCATGGTCTGCTTATTTTTTATCGATTATATCTTTCATCGGAACAATAGGAATATTCTTGTCGAAGTCATACAATGAAAGAATTTTAAGATTAAGTAATTCTATTCTGTAGTTGATTAATGCTTGCGTATAAGTGATTTTCTTATTTGAAAGTTGTGTCTGGAACTGACTCATTTCCATACCGGTAATATCGCCTTCCCGATAACGTGTCTGGTTCAGATCATAAGTTAATTGAGCATTTTGCACATTCTGCTCGGCAATTTTGATCTGAGTACGGAGATTCTCAAGACTACGCCATACCTGACGGATATTCAGTTCAATATCTACCTTTTCTTCATGAAATTCAAGTTCATTAATTTGTTGTGCAACCTTTTGTGCTTTGATTCGTGCTCTCTTTTCCCCCCAATCGAATATAGGAACAGTAAAACTGATAGAAACACGTGGATTTTGTGTCGGATTATTAAACATTTTATTCAAATGACGGTTATCTCCCATTAATCCGAATGACAAAGAGATATCCCCTTTGAACTCATTCAATGCTTTCGTCTTAATCATTTCAAACTCAAGTTCTTTACTTTCTATTTCACGCTGACGAAGTTCCAACCGTGAGCCTAATCCATGTGTGATAGCTTGTTCCAAATCTACTTGAATAGGTTTAATATCAACTTCGGCAAATACTAAAATATCCTCATCCAATCTCATTCCAAGTGTTTGTTTCAACTTATCTTTCGCATTTTCCAAACTCACCTTACTCTCGTCTACCGACGAACGAGCTGTCGCTAGATTCAACTCAGCCTGAAAAAGTTCGTCTTTGGCTGCTAAATCCGCTTCTACCTTATTTTTTATAATATCATAGCTTTGCTGGGCATTGATTAGTTCCTCACGGCTGATTTCCAAATTACTTTGCGCCATATAAACAGCATAAAATTGGTCTGTTATACTTTTTTCCGTATTCAACCGCTGCAGAGCATAACTAATATCAGCATTTTCATAATCATATTCAATCTGTTTCAATTCCATTTTCCGCTTGTTGTAAGTGAAGATAGGTTGAGTCAATTGCAAATAGAGGTCATTGCTGAATGCCCGGTCGCTGGTTTTATTCCCTTCCAAAATGGAATTATTGTCTTGCCAACCGAACTTGTTGATTAACGAAATCGTACCGTCCGTCCATAAGATGGGTTGCTCAATTTGAAAAGTCCCACTACTGTTGAGCGTTTCATTAGTATACCATTGCGACAGCCGGTTATCGAAACGCCTGTTTTTGTTATAATCTAACGGATTCAGGTTTAACGAGAACCGCGATTTCAACGAAGCCTTCTGAGCAATCAGGTTCTGTTTATACCTTTCCAAATTCATATAGGAACGGCGGAGAGAAGGACTGTTTTCCTGCGCAATTTCCATAGCCTTGTCAATCGTTAAGGGAATTTGCCCTTGCGAGGGTAATGTAATTCCCATGAAAACAACAATTGCCAGTAGCATTCTTTTTAATAGTAGTAAGTCAATTTGCATATAGTTTGCTGTTTTAATTAATATCGTTTCACTATTTTCACTGCGTCGGCTGTTACAGACCGCAGTTTACATTCATCTGTCAGTACCACCCGGATCGTATCTGAGTCAAAGTAGTAACTACCCAGTTGTTCCCACCCCTCATTTGCTTTTCTCAGGTTAACATAGGCATCTTCTACCTCACTGCCATACTTTACTTTAAAATGATATTCCCCCTGAAGATTATTGTTCCAACGAAGTTCATCATCCTTGAATACATGATAATACAAGTCATACTGACCGACTTCCGGTACAGGTACTTTCCATGTAGCAGTCTGGCTGCCGTCCCCACTTTTAATCACAAAAGCCGAACGAATATATTTTCCATAATATCTGTCATTGGTAGTAGCCGTCCATTGTAAAGGCGGACGCCACCAGGATATACCCGAATATTTAAAAGGTGTTTCCTCCACTTCGTCCAACCACTTAGGCAAGAGCCCCACAATGGGAGGAGCGGAAAGAATAAAAAGAGTAGAATCTTCATTATCCACAATAATTTCCCCCGGCAAATCGAACGAAGATTCCGGCAATATATAAATACTGTCTTTGACTATTTTGTTTCGTTCCTGTTTGACATTATTTATGTCTTGACTAATTATATTCGGAAGATTCCCCGAAACCATAGTATTAATCTCAACATTACGGATCTGATCTTCCCAAACCGAAACAAATTCCTTACTGGTATGAGCAGGCATCTCTATTTTTGTTTTGGCTCTGGGGTCTTCCAAAGGCTGATACCACCAACCGTCTTTACGAATATCCATGTGAATAATCCCATCATAATCCGAATTATTACTTATCAGCATTTTCAATACAAAAAATTCTTCTCCACCCTTATTGGTAATTTTAGTCAATGTTGGTTCCCCTAACGAGTAAAAAGGAAGAGGTGTTGTTTTTTCCCATTCTCCCAACAATGAACGAATATCTGTCCGACTTATCTCTCCCAATGTGTCGAGCATATTTTCAAACTTTATATTCAAAAAAGTATTACGTTTCAGCAATGAATATAATGAGTCCCTAAAGGCTTCTACGCCCATATTTATTTCTGCCCTGGCAAAAAGACGGCTTGCTTCCTGTCCGACGATATTATTCTGCAAGTTGCGCAGTTCCATATCGACCAGCAATTCTTTAAATGTACGCTTCTCCAGCAACAGAACAGCCTTTTCATTATTACTAATACCATTAATCTGACGCTCCCAACCTCCATTCTCTGATTTTTTTTGCAAATACAACTCAATCACCCGGTTGGCAACAGGCCATTCCGAAGAAAAAATATTATACCGGAAATTATAGATTTGTGGAAAAAGAAAATAAGGATTTGCCTCTGACGAAAGATTACCTTTTCCTCTGCTACCGGATGAAAAATTATAATTTCCTTCCGTTTGCGCAAATCTCCAGATAAAATTATTGAACGTACGCATCTGTGCTTCCTGCAAACTGATTTCATTCCTGTCTCCATATCTCGACCAACGTATATGGTTTTGAACCTGTTTCTTCATATCCATATCATCAAACAATGCCCCTTTTTCCGGAAATAAGACCATTTCCGGTTGCACGGTTTCCTGTGCTTGCGACCAAGCACGTTCATAACCCACAAATTGTATTGGTACTTCTATCAACGAAAACCGTTTGAAAGGATAATCCAATTTATAGTTTCGAGCCAGTTGGTCTTTAACATTACGTATTAATGAAGGGATCGTATCGTGGATAGAATCCAAAGCTGCCGAAAAGAAGTCATGTCCTTTCAGATGCCAGATACTATATAGGATGCTGTCTGCAGATATACTTTTCTGCTGATAATCTCCTATGGCCAGTGATATTGTTTGAGACGGAAAATCTCCCTTAAACGTATAAACCCCATGTTCATCGCTCTTACCTTCGCCTTGGGAAAGCGGAACCAACCCTGCTAGAGGCTTCACTTTCAAATGGTAATTGCTGAAATAAGTTTGTTGCCAGTCCGGATTTTCATCACTATAACCAGTTCCGGCACGAGGATACCAATATGTTTCGGGAGTAAGCAATAAATAATCCTTTGTCTGGAAACAGTATTGTTTATCAATATTGAACAGAAATTTCTTTTTAGAAGCCTGTAACACTTCCGGAGGAATATCCAGATAACAAAACGAATTATCTATTTGTCCATCATACTTAAATGTCACTGAGGCAGTGTCTCCCTTTGCCAGATTCGTACCGAAATCCACTAATACGATTTGCTTGTCACGCTTGAATTTAAGTGGTTGTCCATCCGAATCAACGGAACGTACGGTCAGCCCCGGATTCAGGCAAAACGTAAATACGGCAGACGAGTCCAAAGCTACCCCCCTCATGGTTACTTCGGATAGAAAGTCATCAAGACGTTGTTCTACCGAAAAATCATATTGATGAATAAACAGCTTCGGAGTAGCGACATATTGGTTGTTAACACGTGTATATGCAGCCCGTATATCGCCCTGATACAAAATGGAATGCACATGCCAATATCCGCAAGCTAAACTCAGCAAGAGTGTACACACAGAAAGAAAGACCCATGGATAATTGCTACGCGACGAGTGAGGCAGACGCCGGAATAGAGAGATAGTGAAAAAGACAAATGCCAGGCCGGCGAGAAAATAGATAGCCCGGTGATTCAAAATTACTTCCCAATTGGAAAATCCAACAATAGTAGATTTTACTAATGGGAGACTATACGCCATATAATCGAAAAGGTAATAAAACTTATCCTCAATATAAAAAACAGTCAATCCGATATACCCCAACAGAATAACAAAAGTGAGTGCCTGATTCTTCAGCACCAACATCAGAAAGATAGACAGGCCAATAATAAAAACGAGCGTAGGTACACTAATCAGCAGAAAATATAATAAATAAGCTATCCAGTCCACTTCTCCCACTGTCAGATTGAATGCCATTGTAATGCCCATAATAATAAGATTGAGCAGCAGAAAAACACGCAGATTCCCCCAGATCTTACCAATCACGTACTCGGCATTACTTAACGGACGGACATAAAAGACTTCCGACGTATCCAGTTTCTTGTCCCTTTTCAGAAAATCAGAGGCAAGAAAAATAGCAATGACAGCCTGTCCTGTATTCAGCAATAGCAGAATTAGATAAGGTATATTCGACGGAATGGACATAGCAATCCAAAATCCGTAAGTATCCTCCGATACAAATAGGAGAAAATTAAAAAGAGTAGTGATACCTATGGCGAGCACTGTAAACACCCGGAAGAACCAACTTCTTATTAATAACTTGCTTTCATACTTTGCTACCGATTGTATATTAGATAAAAAGGTCATATCAGCATATCGTGTTTAGTCGTTTGTCCAAAGGTTTAATTGATTCTCCATATAATATACATAGGCGTGTTCAAGATTAGGAGGAAATGGCTCCGCTTCGTATCCTTCTACTTTATCGGCAACCACCTGTACCTCCCAAGCTGTCCCTGAGGGAATAGTAGATATGACCGGATATTTTTTATCAATCTCATGCAATTGATCGCCACCAGCTCTGATCCTCCACACCTTGCCTTCGGCTTTCTTCAACATATCTTGCGGAGACCCATAGAAAGAAACTTCCCCCCGGTTCATCAACGCCATATTGTTACAAGTACTGGAGATATCTCCTACAATATGGGTAGATAAAATAATAGTGACGTCATTTTCACTAACTTCGGAAAGAAGGTTACGGAAACGAATACGTTCTTCGGGGTCAAGCCCGGTAGTAGGTTCATCTACAATAATTACTTTAGGATGATGTATCAATGCCTGCGCAATTCCCAACCGACGCTTCATACCTCCTGATAATTTGTTAGCATACCGCTCACGTACATCAAACAATCCTACATTTTCGAGCATTTCATCCACAGCCTGCTTTCTTTGCCTGTTTTGAGTCATTCCCGACAGACGGGCTGCATAGTCCAAAAACTCATACGTTTTATATTTGGCAAAGAAACGAAAGTCCTGAGGGAGATATCCTAAAATACCACGAATTTCTTTCCGTTGTTTCATCAAATCGTATCCACAGATTTCAACCTGTCCGGAAGTTGGCTCCATTAGAGCTACCAGAATACGCATTAAAGTAGATTTGCCGGCACCGTTGGGACCCAATAAGCCAAACATCCCCGTAGGAATCTCCAGATTGACATCTTTCAATGCATGGTTTCCATTTGGATAAATCTTATTGAGGTTTTTAATAGTTATGCTCATGACATTTTGTTAAGCCTATGTTGTATTGGCTGATAAAGATAGGGTTTATTTATATTACAAGAAGCACAATTGTAAAGATTAACTTATATTAGCAGTCAATAGAAGATACTGGATTCATTCAAATGCAAAAGAGGAAGCCGCTTCACAGTGACCTCCTCTCTCTATACTCTATATGAATATGCCCCAAAGGGTTTATTAAAAAAGGAACATACACAAAAGGGTTTTATCTTAAAAAATTAATTATTAAAAACTTATTCTACTGACTTCAATCAGACAGATAACATCAAAATCATATCAACGATCTTCACAGACAGTTGATATTAAGGGGAAATGTGCATCAAAATAAAATCTGATGCGTAAGCTAGATTAGATAAGATGTACCTCTGTACTTTTCCTAACCAGCATAGTAAAGTAGGGATTCACACGCTACGAATAAATCTAAGCCCCTACTATATATCTCAAATAAATATCTTAGATACTACCTCCCTTACCACCGCTGTGAGTAGGATTATAAGTTACCGTCTTATATTGCTGATCAGCACCTGTATAACGTATCGCAGAGACAGATATTGTTTTTTCGCTTCCGCCATACACTACTGTTGTAGATAATGTAGTTTTACGAGTCTTGGCATAACAAGTATAGTTCATCTCAGTATAACCATTTACATTCACTGTATTGTATGTACGTTCAGTTTCGGTTACTCCAGATGTTGTTCCCATTAATGAGTACATACGAGTTTTAAGATAAGCAGCCATTGCGTTTAGTGTATTTTCGGGAACGCTACTTCCTAATGCTTCTTTTATAGCCTCAACTACACCTCTACCTTTTTCGTAATCCCAACCTGTTTTTTCTTTATACTTCAACACGATACCTGTCAAGGCCTTTGCATTCTCGCTATTGTCACGACTTTCCTGTCCAAGGATTTCGTCTTTCTGAATTACTTCTTTTTCTACTTTACTATTTACTTGATTCTCTATAGCATAAGCAGAGAAGTGTGTAACAGGAGCTTTATAATTAGCCTCACCCACTGTAACTTCAGCAGCCTGTACTTCCCATTCCCCGTTATCCGGATTCAGATAGGAAAGTTGCATAGTTGCTTTAGGGAAAGTTACCCCCGGAATAGGATTAGGAATAGAAATATTTACAGGTTCGCTAAACTGCAAACCTGTCGGCTGAAATTGAGCAGCAGCCAAAGGTATACTTTTTACAGCTTCTACGACCTCAGTAGGCTTAACTTCAGTAACAACCTCTTTAGGAGCAGGAACAAACGTAGTTACACTGATATCAACTTTACCGTTTTTCACAAGGGTCGGATCCTCCTGCGCATCTTCTTTAATTACACCTGCCGGGATCACAATTTCCACTTTCGCAAGAGGCATATCTTCAACAACTTTGTCCGGCTCAACCTGTCCAAAGTCTTCTGTGGTTGTAGGAATCGCCTCATTTGATGTACTTTCATCCTCTACAGTAATTGGATCTGTCATTTCATCCAATACCACTTCTTTTACCGGACTTACTTCCGTCAAGGCAAAAGCAACTTTTACTACACTACGATTCTCAGCATTATCAGCAATTTTCACAGAAGTTTTCTGAGAAAGATAACCATTAGGAGCAACAGAAACCTCATAAGTTCCCGTATTACTTTCCGTTACAGAAAACTCACCTTTCGAATCCGTTATACAATCTTTATCGCCAACTTTCACTTTTACCCCACTTTTTCCTTCACCTTTTACAGTTACAGCACCTTTAATGTAATACTCTACCACCGGTTTCGGAGTTTCAATTACTTCTCCTTCTGCTGGTTTAGGATCGTCATCATCGTCATGACATGCAACTGTAGCAAAAGACAACATACCAAAGGCTATCGCCATGGCACTCACATACATCCATTTTACACTTTTCATAATGTTTCAAATTTGTTAAAATACTTATTCATATCAATCATGTTCAATTCTCACTCGTCCTAATTAAATAATAGCGAATATGATCCGGTTGCCAGAAACGTGAATTCTCGACAGACCTAGGCTCGGTATTATAACTTTCCCCCAAAGAACGGTGGGCGTATTCATTCCCACTACGCATATCATACTGAAAAGCAAAATATTCGGGAAGCATAATCCGCAATGCATGCCGTTTGCGTTTCTTCCCCGGCAACGGAATAGAGAAGTTAAACCCTGCATTCTTTGCCCCGTCCGTATACATACCATATATACCCACAATATATTCGCCGAAATAACGTGAAAGCGTTCCGCGTATTCCATAATCTCCATAAATAAAACGGGATCCTTCCACCTTCACCAGCGTGTTCACTTCCGGCACATAATATCCCACACTAAGCCGTCCATTGATTCTTTTCCACTTACTCATCTCCCACTTGCTACCGTAGAAATGAGAAGAACCGGTAATTCCTCCTTCACCTTCTACCGTCCACCGACCATTTGCAGAAAAATAACCGACTCCCGCAGCAACTCCCATACGATCATCTGAGAAATTACCGCCTGTCAGGTATCCTTTCCAATGATTAGCCAAACGAAAATCCTGACGTAAAGTCATGAATCCCAAGCGAACACAGTCCCACTTTCCATCTTCATTATTTACGATAGGCAGACTGACTTGCATCCGTAGCGAAGCCCCCTTCCATAATTGCATTTCCAGAGCGGGTTGCAGATCAAGAGCCGCCTTATATAGTTTATAAGTTACATTATTGACTAACATCACACCAGGATATAACACCAAATCCACCTTACCGAAAGTACTGTCTTCCCGTTTTATTCCTTTCAAACGACGCATGGCGGTTCCTGTAGAAGTCGTCATCTCCATATTACGATATACCTCATCCAACGTGTATTCACCGGACTGATACTGTTGAACCAGTTTTGCCGGGAGAGTTATACACAGCTGGGGTAACGCATTATCTAATATAACCAATTGTAGAGTCGGCATTTCTGGCATAGCAACCAAATGACGTATGGCAATACCGATCCCATTATAAGCTCCTCTATACACAGAAGTCTCAAAAGCCGCTGTTATCGTGTCACTTTTCTCTACAACCGAGATATTCTCCATTTCCAGTTTTTTCAAAGTTTCGATCACACGAACGGACTGTGCATGTAACGAAATTCCCCAACAGAGAAAAACATATACTATACCAACTATTCTTTTCATCTTCATTTAATGTATTAATGTACATTCATACCGTAAACCGGCAGACACACATGTAAATTCGCGGGTAAACACGTTGACGGATAGATGCTTCCAAAAGCGCATAGCAGCACCAATGTTCCAACCATGCGTATCATATTCCGCCATGAATTTCAATTCCCGACAAAAAGAGGGAGTATAACGAACTCCGCCGAAAGGTCCTTTATTATATACAGGCTTATCACCCTGATGAAAATACCAACCCGCCGTAATTGCCAGTTGATGTCCCGAACGGAATCCGATTGTTTTAGTAAGCACACCATAGTAGGCACCCCAATATGGAGTTTTTCCTTCAGTCAGAAGATCATCCCCCCCAATCACAACAGCTGGAAAATAACGGCTTTCTTTTAACGGACGAATACGAATCGTATTGGAACGGTCTTGATTGTGATAACCTGTTCTTCCCGTAGCCGTTGTCATTTTGAGTAATGTCATTCGATAAGTAAATTCAATGAAAGAAAACAGTGTCATATCCACGAAATAATTCATTGTAGGAAAACTGAAAACAGAAGGGGTAACTTGCTCGGGTAGGTAGTTTGCTCCTCCTATAAACGTACCGGTTTCCTGCATCTCGGCAGTAGGTATCATTAATTGTCCTGTCGATCCCAAGGAGTATTGTGCACGAACCAAACTGGTCGTCAATATGAAAATCAGAAGTAGAATAATGCCTTTCAATAAAATAAATGGCTTATTCCTGAAAACAGCTTTAGTTTGTTCCATCTCAATTTGTATATTGTTCCCCAATAGCAATTTTCTCAAAGAATTGATTAATCTGCTATTTTTACTATTCATATTTCTGTTACTTCTTAGGTAACAGAACACACACAATCGAAACTAAGCGGAATGAAAATAGAGAAAAACATCGACAAATGTGGTACCAAAGGGCTTTCTGGCTTTAGTGAAAGAGGAAATCCTTTTGAATATAAACAAATTAGCAACAGAGCATGAAGACAATATTATTTCATGTTCGGATATTTTTTTGCCCTATGTTTCAGATAAAACGAAAAAAAATGGAGGATTATTTGTTTGCTATTTCTTTTTTTGTCTATCTTTGCGTCAAATTTAATTCTGTTACCTAAGAAGTAACACACATACTTCACTGCTTATTATCAGTATTTTACCTATTTACCCCTAGTTACATAGCAATTTCTAACGTAAAATAAATTCATTCTATTTACTTCTGTACGTTCTTGCAGATTGAAGCCTTTCAGATAGATTTGTGTTGTTTTTATAGATTTGTGGCCTAATGATTCACTTATCATTTCAATAGGAACTCCGCGATATTTAGCTGTTGTTGCCCAAGAGTGACGAAGAGTGTATGAAGATACAGGCGAATTTAGATGAAGCACTCTTGCCAAATCCTTCAAACGATTATTAAACTTTCGAAGTGCAGACTGATATTCCCGATAAGCTCCTTCATCTTTCCGTTTTTTGTCGCCAGACAGGATATCAAACAGATAATCGGGACAGTCAGAAGGAGTCACTTGGTTACTTCGAAGCTGATTAATCATTTCCTTCGCAGTATCAAGTACTTCCACACTCATAGGAGTCTTAGTCTTGATACGATTATATCGTAGCACATTACTGTCTAAGGACGACTTTTCCAAATGAGCCAAATCGGCAAATGACATTCCACAAAACTGAAACATCAAAGCAGCAATAGTTTGTGTATGACGCAAGCGCTCCGATTTGGGATCATCATACAAAAGCCTGTGAAGCTCGGCAACCGGCAAGGCTTTCTTTTGCCGGATATCCACCCCTGTATAGACATCGTGAAATAATCGGTGCACATAAGGGGCACTCCCCGATTCTACTCCTCTATTATAAATGCTGCGAAGCATACGCATATATGTAGAAACCGTATTAGGTTTCAAGCCACATTCATATAGGTACTGCCCATAACAACGCAAACGTCCCCGGGTCACTTGCCTGAACGATACATTGAACGTACCGCAAAACGTAGTGAAAGATAAAAGGGCATTCTTATAGACATGCGCCGTAGAATACCGTCCTTCTTTCCGTAAACGCTCGATATACATCTCTGCACATCGGCTAAATCCATTTTTATTCATTTTTTGCATCATAAATAATTTTATAAATAATATAATGTATGAGAAAGAACAAAAATAAGCTACTTTATGATTTCGACCACTATAAAAATAAAAAGATAAAGGCTCGAATAATGTTTTTTCGATTATTTATTCGCACAAATCAAAGAAAGTGCCTATCTTTACCACAAGTATTTTTTATTATTCACCATTAAATGTAAAGATTATGGCAAGTAGAAGAGAACTAAAGAAAAACGTAAACTATATCGCAGGAGAGTTGTTCACCGAGTGTTTAATCAACAGCATGTTTATCCCTGGAACAGATAAGGATAAAGCAGATGAGCTGATGTCTGAAGTATTGAAGATGCAGGATGAATTTGTGACCCGTATCAGCCACACAGAACCGGGCAATGTGAAAGTTTTTTATAAAAAATTCCGTGCTGATTTTAATGCAAAGGTAAACGAGATTATTGAAGCTATCGGAAAATTGAACTAAAAACAAAATGAAGAAAGCAATTTATAGCTTTATCTATTACCGCCTGTTAGGGTGGAAAACAAACGTTACGGTACCTAATTATGATAAATGCGTGATATGTGCCGCACCACACACAACGAACTTTGATTTATTTATTGGAAAACTATTTTACGGTGCTTTAGGCCGCAAGACAAGTTTCATGATGAAAAAAGAATGGTTCTTTTTTCCATTAGGATTAATTTTCAAAGCTGTAGGCGGGATTCCCGTAGATCGTGGACGGAAGACTTCATTGGTAGACCAAATGGTTCACCACTTTAACGAATGCAAAAAGTTTCATCTGGCCATTACCCCCGAAGGAACCCGGAAAGCCAATCCAAACTGGAAAAAAGGATTTTATTATATCTCCCTCAAAGCGCAGGTGCCTATCGTATTGATTGGCATCGACTATGAAAAGAAGACGATTTCGGCAACTAAAGCCATTATGCCTTCGGGAGATATTAATAAAGACATGAGGGAAATCAAGCTCTATTACAAAGATTTCAAAGGAAAACATCCTGAGAACTTTGCTCTTGGAGAAATATGATTTAAGTATTAGACAATAAGTATTAACCATAATGGATTCCATTCGAGTTTCTATCATACAAACCGATATCGTTTGGGAAAATAAACAAGAAAATCTCCGTTTGCTCCACGAAAAGCTACAAAGCCTCCGTGGAACAACGGAGATTGTTGTTTTACCGGAAATGTTCTCGACAGGGTTCAGTATGCAAAGCCAGACATTAGCAGAGCCCAATTCCGGCAAAACAATCTCTACTTTGAAACAATGGGCATCCTTATTTCAACTGGCTATCTGTGGAAGCTATATAGCCACTGATAACGGACAGTTTTATAACCGTGCTTTCTTCCTCACTCCCGAAGGAGAATACTATTTTTACGATAAACGCCATTTGTTCCGCATGGGACGTGAAGCCGAACACTTTTCCGCAGGTAACAAACGGATCATCATTCCCTATCATGGGTGGAATATCTGCCTGCTTGTATGTTACGATCTCCGTTTTCCTGTGTGGAGCCGGAACGTCAAGAATGAATATGACTTATTAATATATGTAGCAAACTGGCCTATCCCCCGTCGCCTGGCTTGGGACGCTTTGCTCCGAGCACGTGCTTTGGAAAATCAATGTTATGTATGCGGTGTCAACAGAACAGGCATGGACGGATATCATCTTAAATATAATGGAGGAAGCAAAATCTATTCCGCTTTCGGAGAAGAAATAGCCTCATTGCCGGACGAACAGGAAGGAATAGCTACGACAAGCCTCCAACTGGGTGCTCTCAACCGGCTCAGGGAAAAGTTTCCGGTTTGGAAAGATGCAGACGAATTTCATCTTTAGTATTTGCTATAAAACAAATGTTAAAAACGGCTTGATATAGCAACAATACCTAGATGTTAGTAGTTAAACATATAGACTTCTTTTGTATCTTTGTCGTGAAAATACAGTCGTAAGGACGCTAATCTTACATAACTTAATTAACAACTTTATGAAAACAAATCTTAGTTCTCAAATCAGTCTCCACCGGGTCTCCCCCAGATACTACAGACCGGAGAATGCATTTGAAAAATCAGTCTTGACAAGACTCGAAAAAATCCCTACGGACATCTATGAATCTGTAGAAGAAGGGGCTAACTATATTGCTCGAGAAATAGCACAGACCATCCGCGAAAAACAAAAAGCAGGACGTTTCTGCGTATTAGCACTTCCCGGAGGTAATTCACCCAGCCATGTATATCAGGAACTGATCCGTATGCATAAAGAAGAAGGCCTTAGCTTCCGTAACGTGATTGTATTTAATATGTACGAATACTATCCGTTATCTTCTGATGCAATCAACAGTAACTTCAATGCATTGAAAGAGATGTTGTTGGATCATATTGATATTGACAAACAGAATATATTTACTCCTGACGGAACAATCGCCAAAGATACAATCTTCGAATATTGCCGGTTGTATGAACAACGCATTGAAAGTTTCGGAGGAATTGACATTGCTCTGTTAGGTATCGGTCGCGTAGGCAATATCGCATTCAACGAACCGGGTTCCCGACTGAATTCTACCACCCGCCTGATTTTGCTGGATAATGCTTCACGCAATGAAGCATCTAAAATCTTCGGAACGTTGGATAATACGCCGATCAGTTCTATCACAATGGGAGTATCAACTATTCTCGGTGCAAAGAAAGTCTATTTACTTGCGTGGGGTGAAAATAAAGCAGCTATGATTAAAGAATGTGTAGAAGGACCTATCTCCGATACCATTCCTGCATCTTACCTGCAAACTCACAACAATGCCCATGTAGCCCTTGACCTCTCGGCTGCTATGAACTTAACCCGTATCCAACGCCCTTGGCTGGTTACTTCTTGCGAATGGAATGATAAATTAATCCGCAGCGCTATCGTTTGGCTATGCCAGTTGACAGGTAAGCCTATTTTGAAATTAACAAATAAGGATTACAATGAAAACGGTCTGAGCGAACTTCTGGCATTGTATGGTTCGGCATACAATGTGAATATTAAGATATTCAACGATTTGCAACATACTATCACAGGTTGGCCGGGTGGCAAACCGAATGCTGACGATACTTACCGTCCAGAACGTGCCAAACCATATCCGAAACGTGTGATTATCTTCTCTCCGCATCCAGATGATGATGTAATCTCCATGGGTGGAACACTCCGTCGTCTGGTAGAACAGAAACATGAGGTGCACGTAGCTTACGAGACTTCCGGCAATATTGCCGTAGGTGATGAGGAAGTAGTTCGTTTCATGCATTTCATCAACGGATTCAACCAACTCTTCAACAACAGCGAAGACCAGGTTATCAATGAGAAGTATGCAGAAATACGTAACTTCCTGAAAGAAAAGAAAGACGGTGATATGGACAGCCGTGATATACTTACTATCAAAGGCTTGATTCGTCGTGGTGAAGCACGTACCGCTTGTACTTATAACAATATACCACTAGAACGTTGTCACTTCCTCGACTTACCATTCTACGAAACAGGTAAGATTCAGAAGAACCCAATTAGTGAAGCGGATGTGGAAATCGTACGTAACCTGCTTCGTGAAGTGAAACCTCATCAGATTTTTGTAGCCGGTGACCTCGCAGATCCTCACGGAACACACCGTGTATGTACGGACGCCGTATTTGCTGCCGTCGACCTCGAAAAAGAAGAAGGTGCAAAATGGTTGAAAGACTGCCGTATCTGGATGTATCGTGGTGCATGGGCTGAATGGGAAATTGAAAACATTGAAATGGCAGTGCCTATCAGTCCGGAAGAACTTCGTGCAAAACGTAACTCTATCCTGAAACATCAGTCACAAATGGAAAGTGCTCCGTTCCTGGGTAATGACGAACGTTTGTTCTGGCAGCGCAGTGAAGACCGTAATCGTGGCACAGCTACTTTGTACGACCAGTTAGGTCTGGCTTCTTACGAAGCTATGGAAGCATTCGTAGAATATATTCCGCTATAAATAGAAAAGCTCTTAATTAAGAGAATATAAAACAATGAAAGAAGAGTGGGAAGTTTCGATACTTCTCACTCTTTTTTGTTTATTTTTGCGGGGAAAACCTAAAAGCATTGAATGATGAAAAAAATAATAGTGTTCTTCATATATCTGACAATGGGGATTAATATTCTTTTTGCCCAAGACATCGAAAATAATATAAAAGAGCGGCTAACGGATTATTTCAATAAATATACCGCAACTGCCAAAATCAGCACCCCAAAACTGAATAGCTTCGACATTGATTATGACCGCAAAACAATTGCTGTTTATGCCTCTGAAAGCTTTGCCTACCAACCTTTTCGGTCGGAAACCGTAGAGACTATTTATAATCAAGTAAAAGATTTACTTCCCGGTCCGGTTCATTACTACCAGCTCACTATTTATGCAAACGGCAAGCCGATTGAAAATTTAGTGCCCAACCTTTATCGAAACAAGAAAAAAGATAAGGAACGGATGTCTTTGGACATTGATTATAAAGGAGTTCCCTGGGTGAAAAACATCTCACGCCCCAATGAAGTATCACGCGGGTTACAAGACCGCCATATCGCTGTCTGGCAAAGCCACGGTAATTATTTCAAAAACGATAAAAACGAATGGGGCTGGCAACGCCCCCGCTTGTTCTGCACAACAGAAGATCTGTTCACTCAATCTTTTGTTCTTCCTTATGTAATTCCGATGTTGGAAAATGCAGGCGCCGTTGTCTACACGCCTCGCGAACGGGATACGCAAAAGAATGAAATCATTGTGGATAATGACACGCCTAACGCTTCTCTCTATCTGGAGGTAGGCAGTAAAAAAGCTAAATGGGACAGAGCCTCGGTAAGAGGATTCGCCCAAAAGAAAACAATCTACCAAGATGGGGAAAATCCTTTCGCAGACGGTACTTGCCGAATGATCTCCACAGAAAGAAAGAAAAAGAAGAACAAGGACCAAGCTTTTGCCGAATGGGTACCTACCCTGCCGGCAACCGGAACATACGCTGTTTATGTTTCTTATCAGACATTACCCAACAGCGTAAGTGACGCCAAATATCTTGTCTTTCATAATGGAGGGGTTACGGAATTTAAAGTAAACCAAAAGATAGGCGGAGGAACTTGGGTATACCTCGGCACCTTTGAATTTGACAAAGGCAACAACGATTATGGCATGGTGGTATTGAGTAATGAAAGCAGCGAACATGGTGTAGTATGTGCCGATGCGGTGCGTTTCGGTGGAGGAATGGGCAATATTTCCCGCGGAGGAAAGATAAGCGGATTGCCGCGCTATCTGGAAGGGGCACGCTACTCTGCCCAGTGGGCGGGAATGCCTTACGATGTATATGCCGGGCGTAAAGGCGAGAATGATTATGCGGACGATATCAACACACGCTCCAATACAATCAATTATCTATCGGGAGGTTCTGTTTATAATCCTACGCAACCAGGGCTAGGAGTACCATTGGAAATGACAATGGCACTTCACAGTGATGCCGGATGCAGCAAAACGGACGAAATCATCGGTTCGCTCGGCATTTACACTACTGATTTCAATAACGGCAAACTGAATATGGGAACGGACCGGTATGCTTCACGTGATTTGGCGGATATTCTGCTCACACAAATTCAAAAAGATATTCGTTCAAGCTATAATCTCCCTTGGACACGGCGCAGTATGTGGAACCGTAATTATAGCGAGACACGGCTTCCGGCTACGCCTTCCACCATTATCGAGCTGCTTTCACATCAGAACTTTGCCGATATGCAGCTCGGCCATGACCCCAACTTCAAATTCACGGTAGGACGCGCCATTTACAAAGGAATTTTGCAGTTTATTACCAGCCAACATGATAAAGATTATGTGGTACAACCGCTTCCTGTTAGCAACTTTGCTATTCGTTTCGGCAAAAAAAAGAATACGCTGGAACTTTCGTGGAAAGGAGAAGATGACCCGCAGGAGCCTTCAGCACGTCCACGGGAATACATTGTATATACACGCATTGGCTACGGAGGTTTTGACAACGGAACTTTAGTCAGCAAGTCTTCATACACTGTTAAGATAGAGCCGGGACTGGTTTATTCATTCAAAGTAACGGCCGCAAACAGAGGTGGAGAGAGTTTCCCTTCTGAAATACTCTCAGCCTACAAAGCAAAACGTGAACGTGAAAAAGTTTTAATCATCAATGGATTTGATAGGATCAGCGGTCCGGCCGTCATCAATACTCCGGATAAAGCAGGATTCGACTTAGAGCAGGATCCGGGAGTTCCGTATCTGTCGAATTTCTCATTCTGCGGAGTACAAAGCGGATTCGACCGCACACAAGCGGGGAAAGAAGGGAAAGGAAGTTTGGGGCACAGCAGTAGTGAATTGGAAGGAATGAAAATAGCAGGAAATACATTTGATTATCCATTCATTCATGGGAAAGCGATTCAGGCAACCGGAAAATACAGTTTTGTATCATGCAGTGACGAAGCGGTAGAAAACGGAATCGTCACGTTGGAAGATTATCCGATTGTAGATTATATCTTAGGACTTGAGAAAGAGGATGCGTCAGCTAAGGCTTATTACAAAACATTTTCTTCAGCAATGCAACGCATTATCTCCAGTTATTGCCAATCCGGCGGAAATATACTTGTGAGTGGTGCATACGTAGGCAGTGACATGAATGGCACGCAAGGAAACAGGGAATTTACACAAAGAGTTCTGAAATATGGGTATCAAGGTAGTCTGACGGACAAAAATTCTAATCGGATCAACGGACTCGGACGCACAATCAGTATTCCCCGATTGCCCAATGAGAACAACTATGCGATCCCCGCTCCGGATTGCATTGTCCCGGTAGATTCCGCATTTCCGGTATTTACTTATGCGCCTGGCAATCAAAGTGCAGGTATTGCCTATAAAGGAAACTATCGTACCTTCGTACTGGGTTTCCCTTTTGAAAGTATCCTGTCGGAAGCAGACCGTGCAACCGTTATGGCAGGCATATTGGGATTCTTTACTCAAAAATAAGAGTTCATTGCAGGGAAACAAAAAATATCCCTTTTTATAGCCTGTTTTTCATTTTAAATTCTATCTTTGCAAGAAACAATAACTCTTAAAACTAAAGAACAATGTATACTATACAAGCAAATCCCAGCGGTACACGCAGCATAGAGGTATCTACTGAAAATCTAAGAACAATTGAAAAATATTCTCTGTTCCGTCACCTGATTGACAGTACAGGTATTGTAGACGAACCGGTGCTGGACAAACTGAAATTGAATGTCCGCTCTCTTATCGCCAGTCAGGAAGAAGACAGTAAAGATTTGCTGGATCTTTGTATTGATGTGATTTATCACAATAATATGAAAGCGTTCGGCCTGCAACAGCTTATCAAGCTCTATCTGACCTGGCTCTCCAGTCCGGAAGCAGAAGAAGAGGAGGAAGAATGATTACGGTGGATACCCGGGGAACAACGGCATACAGTCCGTTAATTCCCGCAATCAAAGCCATGTGTAACGCTGTTCCCGGCGAAACGCTAGAAATCATCATGAACCATGCCGACGCATTTCAGGATTTAAAAGAATATCTGTCAGAGCAAAGCATCGGCTTTCGTGAGATCTATGACGGCGAACAGTTGACTGTGCAATTTACAATCGCAAAGAAATAACTACAAAGCGATAAAGCATAAAGTTATAAGGTGATAAGAGGCGTGGCTGAACTTTATAGCCCTATCATCTTATAACTTTATAAGTTTATCCGTATCTTTGCGGCATGAAAGATTTTCGACTGACTGACTGGTTACCTACAACAAAAAAAGAAGTAGAACTTCGCGGCTGGAATGAATTGGACGTCATTCTTTTCAGCGGTGATGCATACGTAGACCACCCTTCCTTCGGAGCGGCTGTTATCGGACGTATCCTCGAAGCAGAAGGATTAAAAATTGCTATCGTTCCCCAACCAAACTGGCGCGATGACCTGCGTGACTTCAAGAAATTGGGACGCCCCCGTTTATTTTTCGGCATTTCCGCCGGAAGCATGGATTCAATGGTCAATAAATATACTGCCAACAAACGCTTGCGCAGCGAAGACGCTTATACACCGGACGGACGCCCGGATATGCGCCCGGAATATCCTTCTATCGTTTATAGCCAAATTCTGAAAAAGCTATATCCCGATGCCCCCGTAATATTAGGAGGTATCGAAGCAAGTATGAGACGCTTGAGCCATTACGATTATTGGCAGGACAAAGTACAAAAAAGCATTTTATGTGACAGTGGCGCAGACTTGCTGATCTATGGTATGGGCGAAAAACCTATTGTAGAATTAATCCGCAAAATGAAAAACTTGCTCCCCACAGAACAAGCCACGTTGACAACCAACGAATTTAAAACGATCGTCGGAACAATTCCTCAAACAGCCTATCTTTGCCGTGCAGCAGAATGGACGGCAGCCGAAGAAGACATTCAACTTTATTCTCACGAAGAATGCCTGGCAGACAAGAAGAAGCAGGCAAGCAACTTCCGGCATATTGAAGAAGAATCCAACAAATATGCAGCTTCACGCATCACACAGGCGGTAGGAAACAAAGTGGTAGTAGTCAATCCTCCATACCCTCCGATGAGTCAGGAAGAACTCGACCATTCGTTCGATTTGCCTTATACCCGGCTGCCTCATCCCAAATACAAAGGGAAGAGAATTCCTGCGTATGATATGATTAAATTCTCCGTCAATATTCACCGGGGCTGTTTCGGTGGCTGCGCATTCTGCACCATCTCGGCACACCAAGGGAAATTCATTGTCAGCCGTAGTAAGGCATCTATCTTGAAAGAAGTAAAAGAGGTGATGCAACTACCTGATTTCAAAGGATATTTAAGCGATCTCGGCGGTCCTTCTGCCAATATGTATCAGATGAAAGGAAAAGACGAGGCGATTTGCAAGAAGTGCAAACGCCCCTCATGCATACATCCTAAAGTTTGTCCGAACTTAAATTCAGACCACCGTCCCCTATTGGATATTTATCATGCGGTAGACGCTCTGCCCGGTATTAAGAAATCCTTTATCGGCAGTGGAGTACGCTATGACCTGTTACTACATCAAAGCAAAGATACGGCAACCAATCGCAGTACGGCCGAATATACCCGTGAATTGATAGCCAGTCACGTCAGTGGGCGGTTAAAGGTAGCTCCGGAACATACAAGCGACCGTGTATTGTCCATCATGCGCAAGCCTTCTTTTGAACAGTTTGAAACATTCAAGAAGATATTCGACCGCATCAACCGGGAAGAGAACCTGCGTCAGCAGCTCATTCCCTATTTTATATCTTCACATCCCGGATGCAAAGAAGAAGATATGGCGGAGCTTGCCGTTATCACCAAACGCTTGGACTTCCACTTGGAACAGGTACAGGACTTCACCCCTACTCCTATGACAGTAGCGACTGAGGCTTGGTATACCGGATTTCACCCGTACACACTGGAACCTATCTTCAGTGCTAAAACACAGCGGGAAAAACTTGCCCAACGACAATTCTTCTTCTGGTATAAGCCCGAAGAACGGAAAAACATTATCAATGAGTTGAGACGTATCGGACGTCAGGACCTGATAGATAAATTATATGGAAAGAAGAAATAATTCTTCTTTCCATATAAACAAAAACGATTAAAAGAGTTCCTCATTAACAATATATCATTCTTTCACCGGCAACGCCACAACTTCTTGCAACACACTCACCGCAGTTTCCACATTAGTCACATCTTTTATCAGCATACTTCGCTTGCCGTTCTGTTCACGCAGGTCACAACGGCGGGTATATTTCATCATATAATCTATCACTTTACCGAAAGCCTGACTTTGATAGAACGGACTATCCGGGTTGGAGACAAAGAACAACGTCATCCGACCACCTTTCAGGAAGATCTTCTCTGCTCCCAAGCGTGCTGCCAGACGACGGAGAGGAACAATACGAAGCAATTCTTCCGTTTCCGGCGGAACAGGTCCGAAACGGTCCTCCAGACGGGAACGGAATGCCTCTACGTCTTTATCCAGCATCAAACCGTCCAATTCACGATAAAGCAACATACGTTCGCTACTGCCCGTCACGTAATTAGCAGGCAATAACAGTTCAAGGTCACTTTCCACCTGACATTCATCCACAAAACCTTCACCGCTAATCTGCCCTTCACCTTTGATTTCATCCGCATACAAATCTGCAAATTCATCATTCTTCAATTCGTGAACAGCTTCGGAAAGAATCTTTTGATACGTTTCATATCCCAGGTCGGCGATAAATCCGCTTTGCTCGGCTCCAAGCAAGTTACCGGCACCGCGAATATCCAAATCCTGCATGGCGATATGGATACCACTGCCCAAATCACTAAAATTCTCAATTGCTTGTAACCGACGGCGTCCCTCTGCTGTCAGGCTACTCAACGGAGGAGCCAACAAATAACAGAACGCTTTCTTATTGCTGCGCCCTACACGGCCACGCATCTGATGAAGGTCACTCAAACCAAAATTCTGCGCCTGATTGATGATGATCGTATTGGCATTCGGAATATCAATGCCACTTTCAATAATAGTAGTTGCAAGGAGTACGTCATAGTCATAGTTGACAAAATCAAAAATGATTTTCTCCAGTTCGGCAGGTTCCATCTGCCCGTGTCCAATTGCCACACGACAGTCAGGGATATGACGTTCAATCATCGCTTTTAATTCGGGCAGGTTTGCTATCCGGTTGTTGACAAAAAACACCTGTCCGTTACGACTCATTTCAAAGTTGATAGCGTCCGTTATCACTTCTTCATTAAAGGTATGCACTTCGGTCTGAATCGGATAACGGTTAGGCGGCGGTGTAGAGATCACACTCAGGTCTCGCGCACCCATTAATGAGAATTGCAGCGTCCGGGGAATGGGCGTGGCAGTCATAGTCAATGTATCGACATTCACCTTCAACTGACGTAACTTCTCCTTGACGGAAACACCGAATTTCTGTTCCTCATCAACAATCAGTAATCCTAAATCCTTGAACCGGACATCTTTTCCCAAAATACGATGAGTACCGATAAGTATACCGACATCACCTTCCTTCAATTCTTTCAGCACCGCTTTTGCCTGTGCGGCCGTACGTGCACGGCTCAGATATTCCACCCGGCAAGGCAATCCCTTCAAACGTTCGCGGAAGGTCTGGAAATGCTGATAAGCAAGCACCGTGGTCGGCACCAGAACTGCAACCTGCTTATTGTCCGCCACCGCCTTAAAAGCTGCCCGGATAGCCACTTCCGTTTTTCCAAAGCCTACATCCCCACAGACGAGACGGTCCATTGGGCGGTCACTCTCCATATCGGTCTTCACATCGACAGTAGCTTTGCTCTGATCGGGTGTATCTTCATAAATAAAAGACGCTTCCAACTCACGCTGCAAGAAACTGTCGGGACTATAAGAAAAGCCTTTCTCCTGACGACGTTGCGAATACAACTTAATCAAATCGCGGGCAATATCCTTGATTTTGGTTTTTGTACGCTCTTTCAGTTTCTCCCATGCCCCCGTTCCCAACTTATTAAGGCGGGGAGCTTCGCCATCCTTACCCTTATATTTAGAGACCTTATGCAAAGAATGAATCGAGACAAACACCACATCCTCATTCTGAAAAACCAGTTTCAGAACTTCTTGCGTAGTATCTCCATTCGGAATACGCACCAATCCGGAAAAACGTCCGATACCGTGGTCCGTATGCACCACATAATCACCCGGAGTAAACTGATTCAGTTCTTTCAAGGACAGGGCCACTTTACCTGAACGAGCCTTATCGCTTTTCAGATTATATTTATGGAAACGGTCGAACAACTGGTGATCTGTAAAGATACAGAGACGCAATGTGTTATCAACAAAACCTTCATGCACAGTACGTTCTACAGGAGTAAATTTGATCTTATCCCCCCGGTCTTCGAAGATTGCCCGGATACGATCCGTCTGCTTCATGCTGTCACTACAAATATAAAGGGTATATCCTTTTTCCAAATACTCCTTGAAAGAGCCGGCTACCAAGTCGAAGTTTTTATGAAAGATAGGCTGTGCGGAAGTATCAAAAGTGACGCTGGCATTCGGAGTACCGGTCGGCTTGTTACCAAACTCCAGCCGGCGGAAATCAAGTGCACGCACGGTAAATTCACTGCCGTCTATCAGTTTGCCTTCCAACGTAATACCGCCATTTTCTTCGACTTCCTGTACGGCTATCGCCTGCGGCGTCAACGCCTCATCGTGCACGACCTGAATCCGTTCACGCAACCAAAGGAAGTCACGCATTGCCAAGGTAGTCTCTTTCGGTATGAAATCCAAAAACGAGGTAGTAACATCTCCCGTCACAGCCAAATCGGGCACGATAGACACTCCTTCTTTCTTCTCCCGAGATAGCTGGGATTCAACCTCAAAGGTACGGATACTCTCTACTTCGTCTCCAAAAAAGTCAATGCGGTAAGGATATTCCGAAGCAAAAGAAAAGACGTCGATGATGCTACCACGAACGGCATACTGCCCCGGCTCATATACATAATCCACATATTCGAAACCATAACTATGCAACACATCCGTGATAAAGGTCGTGTCTACCTTCTCGCCGACATTCAGTTTCAGAGTCTTATCGCTCAATTCTTTACGGGATACGACTTTCTCCGCCAATGCATCCGGATAGGTGACGATGCACAAGCCCTTCTCCCCTTTCTGCAAACGGCTCAATACTTCCGTGCGGAGAATCTCATTTGCCGCATCTTTTTGCCCGTACTTAATGGAACGGCGGAACGAAGAAGGAAAGAAAAGTACAGTTTCTGTCCCCAACACTTGCGTCAAGTCGTGATAAAAATACCCCGCTTCCTCCAGATCGCCCAGAATAAAGACAAAAGGACAACCTCCCTCCTGCACCAATATAGAAGAAAAAAGCGAAGCAGCAGACGCATATAATCCTCCACAAAAAATAGTTTGAACAGAAGTATCCTTCAACAAACGCTTCATCACTGCCATGTTAGGATGGGCAGCATATAGTTGTTGCAACTCAGTTATCGTCATACCTATAAAAATTTCCCCGCAAAAGTACAAAAATAACGCGAGCACCTTGTACATTACCGTTAGAAATTAAAGGCAGTACCGCTTGAATTTAATTCTATTTCCCCATTCGTTTACTTCTCAATATACTATCCTTTATTCGTTTGACAGCTGTTGAACACAAACTCAACTATTGTCAGACAAATAGAATCTTGCATAAAAGAACTTAGTCCTTAAGGGCAAAAACATCTAAATACTAGTACTAAAAAGCTAAACTTACCATATACTTCCACGTTAAATTATCCTTAGTCCGTTCGTAACTAAAGGAAAAGAACTACTTTTGTTTCTAAAATTTATAGTATTTATATGCAAATATCGGATAGCATTGTAATTATCCCTACCTATAATGAACGGGAGAACATAGAAAATATCATCCGTGCCGTTTTCGGACTTCCTAAGATATTCCATATTCTGGTAATAGAGGACGGTTCGCCGGACGGAACGGCAAACATCGTCAAGACTTTGCAACAAGAATTTCCCGAACGTCTTTTTATGATTGAACGCAAAGGAAAGTTAGGGCTGGGCACTGCCTATATCGCCGGATTCAAGTGGGCACTGGAACATTCGTACGAATATATTTTTGAAATGGATGCTGATTTCAGTCATAATCCGAATGACTTGCCCCGTCTGTATCAGGCGTGTGCGGAAGCAGGAGGAGATGTAGCTGTCGGCTCCCGCTACGTCAGCGGAGTGAATGTAGTCAATTGGCCTATGGGCAGAGTACTGATGTCTTATTTCGCATCCAAATACGTGCAGTTCATTACAGGTATTCCTATCCACGATACCACTGCCGGATTTGTTTGTTACCGCCGACAGGTACTCGAAACGATTGATCTAGAACACATTCGTTTTAAGGGATATGCCTTCCAGATCGAAATGAAATTCACCGCTTATAAATGTGGTTTCAAGATTATCGAAGTTCCCGTTATCTTCATCAATCGCGAGTTGGGTACTTCGAAAATGAACAGCAGTATCTTCGGAGAGGCCGTATTCGGAGTGATTAAATTAAAAGTAAATAGTTGGTTCCACAAATTCCCCCAAAAGAAATGAAACGTACACTGATTCAAAATGCCGTTATAGTCAACGAAGGAAGAAAAGTTCTGGGTTCGGTTGTTATCGAAGGCGAGAAGATTGCCGAAATACTGACCGGAGAAGAAAAAACAACTACACCTTGTGATGAAATCATAGACGCAACCGGATGTTATCTTTTGCCGGGCGCAATTGACGAACACGTGCATTTTCGTGACCCGGGACTGACTCATAAAGCGGATATAACTACCGAAAGCCGTGCTGCGGCCGCCGGAGGCGTTACCTCTATCATGGATATGCCGAATACGAATCCGCAGACGACAACGTTAGAGGCTCTGGATGAGAAACTTACTTTATTGGCCGGGAAGTCGGCCGTCAACTATTCCTGTTACTTCGGGGCAACCAACAATAACTACCCGCAGTTTGCCCAACTGGACAAACACCGTGTTTGTGGCATAAAACTATTTATGGGATCAAGCACAGGCAATATGCTGGTAGACCGCATGGCGAGCCTGCGCAATATATTCGGCGGAACCGATTTACTTATCGCCGCCCATTGTGAGGACCAGGGAATTATCAAAGAAAATACAGACAAATATAAAAAAGCATACGGGGACGATGTGCCTTTGACCCTTCATCCGGTTATCCGTTCGGAAGAAGCTTGTTACCGTTCCTCCGAACTGGCAGTACAACTGGCACGTGAGGCAAATGCCCGCTTGCACATCATGCATATTTCCACAGCCAGAGAACTGGATTTATTTTCCGACGCTCCTTTGATAACGAAGCGAATTACGGCGGAAGCTTGTGTTTCTCACTTACTTTTCACGGAAGATGATTATCAGACTTTAGGCGCACGCATCAAATGTAACCCTGCCATTAAAACAGCCGAAGACCGGAAGGCTTTGCAGGAAGCTGTCAACAGCGGTCTGATCGATGCCATTGCGACCGATCATGCTCCGCATCTGCTAAGCGAAAAAGAGGGAGGCGCTTTGAAAGCGATGTCCGGAATGCCAATGATCCAATTCTCTCTGGCCAGTATGCTGGAACTTGTAGATAAAGGTATCTTCTCTATCGAGAAAATAGTAGAAAAGATGTCTCATGCGCCTGCTCAAATGTATGAAATAAATAATCGCGGATTTATCCATAAAGGTTATCAGGCAGACCTTGTATTAGTACGTCCCAACTCCAAATGGACAGTAACAACGGATTGCATTGTAAGCAAATGCCAATGGAGTCCGCTGGAAGGTCATACCTTCAACTGGAAAGTGGAGAAAACATTTGTGAACGGTCACCTGTTATACGATAACGGAAAAATAGACGAAACTTATCGTGGACAAGAATTAAGATTCAGATAAATATAATTCGTCATCGGCAAACTTATGAGCACTGTTCTATCTTATAAAATACATACCGTTACCCCCTACATCAATTGGATTTACTTTTTCCATGCCTGGGGATTCCAACCTCGCTATGCAGCTATCACCAATATTCATGGTTGCGATGCCTGCCGTGCCATGTGGCTGGCCTCCTTTCCGGTAGAGGAACGTAACAAGGCTTCGGAAGCCATGCAACTGTTCAAGGAGGCAAACCGTATGCTGGATGTACTCGACCGGGACTATGAGGTCAGAACAATCTTCAAGTTGTGTAAGGCAAACTCCGACGGGGATAATCTGGTAATTGAAAAAGCAGAGAATCAGTTCATGGTCTTTCCCTTACTCCGTCAGCAAACACCTAAGAAGGACGGAAGTCCTTTCCTTTGCCTGAGTGACTTCATCCGTCCGCTTTCTTCCGGCATTCCGGATACGTTGGGAGCTTTCGCTTCTTCCATTGACGCAGACATGGAAGGACTATACGAACAGGATCCTTACAAACATTTGCTCGTACAAACCCTTTCTGACCGACTTGCGGAAGCAGCCACAGAAAAAATGCACGAGTATGTGAGAAAAGAAGCGTGGGGATACGCGAAAGACGAAAATTTAGGCATGGCGGACTTATTAGTCGAGAAATATCAAGGCATCCGTCCTGCCGTCGGTTATCCTTCTTTGCCGGATCAGTCCGTCAACTTCCTGCTGGACGAACTGCTGGACATGAAACAGATCGGCATTTCACTGACTGAAAACGGGGCAATGTATCCTCATGCATCGGTGTGCGGCCTGATGTTTGCACATCCTGTATCCGAATATTTTTCTGTCGGAAAGATCGGAGAAGACCAACTCGAAGACTATGCCCGCCGCCGGAGAAGAAGTATTGAAGAAATGCGCAAATTCCTGGCAGCCAATCTGCAATAGCTTGCATCTTCGTGTGATTTTTCTCCTTTTCTCACGACTAACTAACCAGAAAAGCAATCCTAAAATCCATGAGAGAACCAACAACAGAGGCAAACAACCCTATTGAGCAAGAGTTCTTGTCGGTTATACGCGAATATGAGCGGGTAATCTACAAAGTATGCTATCTGTATACTCATCCCAACGCTCCGCTCAACGACCTCTATCAGGATGTAGTACTGAACCTCTGGAAAGCTTATCCTAAATTCAGGAAAGAATGTAAAATATCGACATGGATTTACCGTATCGCCCTGAACACTTGTATCAGTTTTTATCGTAAAGAGAAGAATGTACCGGAAATTATCAGCCTCACCAAAGACATTGACCGGACAATAGAAGCACATGACCCTATCAATGAAATGCTGAAGCAACTATACCAGATGATTAACCAACTGGGACAACTCGACAAGTCAATCATCCTGCTATACCTCGAAGATAAAAGCTACGAGGAAATAGCGGAAATTACCGGCTTGACGGTGACTAACATAGCTACCAAACTAAGCCGTATCAAAGACAAACTTAAAAGAATGAAAAAGGAGGAATAAGATATATGGAACTGGAAGAACTGAAAAAATCATGGAACGCCCTCGATGAGCACTTAAAGGACAAAGAACTCATCAAAGAAGACGAACTTGAAAGGCTGATAGGACACGCCGACAAAGGTATCCATGCCATTGCCCGCCTGAACATCAGGCTAATCCTGATTTCCCTGCCGATATTAATCTTATTTTTGACGGAAGTGATACTGCACAACAGATTAAACCCGATCTACATCATTATCCTTCTGGCATGGATTCCCGCTCTTTGCTGGGATATCGCCACCACGCGATTTCTTCAACGGACTCAAATAGACGAAATGCCTCTTGTGGAAGTGATTGCCCGTGTCAACCGCATTCATCACTGGACAATCAGAGAACGGCTGATTGCCACCGCTTTCCTCCTGATACTTGCCATTCTTTCTTTCGTCTACTGGCAGATATGGCAATACGGAATAGGTATGATTCTGTTCTTCATCCTGTTGTGGGGAGGAGGTCTTATACTTATTCTATGGATTTATCGCAAGAAATTCCTGAACCGTATCCACGAAATCAAAAAGAATTTAAGTGAATTAAACGAATTAATGTAAATATCCATTATAACTAAAGACACATATGTTGCAACGCTTATTTATATTCCTCCTACTTTTTCTGGTACTTCCGGACCTCTATCTTTACTTGAGATTCATTGTTCGTCTCACCGCAAAATGGTGGTTACGCGTTCTTTACTGGGTACCCAGTTTCTTGCTAACCGCAGGGCTTCTTTACTTGGTTTACTTTGCCAACAATGCTTTTGCGGAACGCCATACACAGGACATCGGGTGGTTCTCTATCATCTTTTTCCTGTTTACAGCTCCCAAACTATTGCTGGTCTTATTTACCGTACTCGGAATCCCTTTTCATAAATGGCTTCGCTGGCCGCGCACACCGTTTATATGCACCGGACTGACACTGGCCGTACTTAGTATTGTTATGATTCTCTACGGCTCTTTTGTCGGACGAACCCGGTTTGAAGTAAAAGAAGTCACTTACACCTCTCCCCGACTCCCGCAGGCTTTCGACGGTTATCGTATTGTACAGTTATCCGACCTTCATATCGGCAGTTGGCAAGGAAACACTCCTGCTATTCGGAAGTTAGTGGATTTAGTGAATGCCCAGCAACCCGACCTGATTGTTTTCACCGGAGATCTGGTAAATCACCGGGCTGTCGAGCTGAATGATTTCCAGGAAATACTAGCCGGCCTGAAAGCCGGAGACGGAGTTTATTCCATACTTGGAAACCATGATTACGGACCTTATTTTCATTGGAAAAGCAAACAAGATCAGGACAATAATCTGATCGAACTTAAACAAAGGCAGGCAGCTATGGGCTGGAAGTTATTAAACAACGAACATACATTTCTGATTCAAGGCAATGACAGCATCGCCCTTATCGGAGTAGAAAACCAAGGAGAACCTCCCTTTTCGCAACATGGCGACCTTCCAAAAGCGAAAGCAGGAATTGAAGGAATGTTCAAGCTACTTTTAAGCCATAACCCGACACATTGGAGACGGGAAGTACTTCCGGAATCGGATATAGATTTAATGTTGGCAGGACATACCCACGCCATGCAGTTGCAACTGGGCAATTATTCCCCTTCCGTTTATATTTATCCGGAATGGGGAGGGATGTATTTGGAAGGTACTCGCGGGCTTTACGTCAATGTAGGAATCGGCTACGTGGGATTACCTTTCCGTTTCGGCGCCTGGCCGGAAATCACTGTGCTTACCCTACGACGGTAAGCACGCTCTTTCCATTGACTTTCTTATGCACCTGCACCTGGACGGAGATCCGTTCACTCATTTCCTGTACATGAGAAATTACTCCTATTTTCCTTCCTTGCATCTGTAATTGTTCCAACGCTTCCATAGCTGTCCGCAAGCTATCGGCATCCAAAGAGCCGAATCCCTCGTCAATAAAAAGAGATTCTACTTTCAGGTTGTTGCTCGACAGCGAGGACAGTCCCAGTGCCAATGCCAAAGATATCAGAAACGACTCTCCTCCGGAAAGAGAATATACAGTCCGTATTTCATCACACATATCACAATCAATCACCTGAAGCGCCAAAGTGCCGGGTACTTGCTGCAATTTATAGCGTTTGGATAGATAAGACAAATGCTTGTTGGCATGAAGTAACAATAAATTCAATGTATAGCTTTGTGCTATAACTTTGAACTTTGCTCCGTCGGCACTACCGATCAACTTGTTCAGTTTAGCCCAACGTTCGGCAATCAATTGCTTTTCGGCCAGCTCTTTAGCTATCAGTTCGGCTGTTACTTTATTTTTTGCCTGTTGCAACAGGCGGACTTCGATAGCAGAAAGGCTACGTTCCGTATTTAGATTGTCTTCCTGCTGTTGCTTTATTATTTCGGGAAGTTGTTCGGGAGATTCAATCTTTTTCTGTTGCTCCTGCAATTCCCCGACAGTTGCGGCAATCTGTTTCATTTCCCCTTGTAAGCCTAAAAGACGGTTGTGCAAAGTTTCTACTCCCAACCGAGCCCCGTCTAAAGCATGAGTCAGCTCTTTTTCCCTTTTGGCTACAGCGGCTTCCGCTTCATCCGCACTCTTTCCTTTTAATAATTGCGACCGTTCCTGACGAAGTGTATCCAATGCTTTCTCTACTACTTCAAAGCGTTGCTGTTCGGCAGAAGCAGCGTTTTGTAATAGTGCCAACTGTTCTTTAGCGGACGAAACTTGCTGCATAGTCAAACGACATTGGGAAACATTTTCACGCAAAGCCTCACAATGGACACGTATCTTCTTTATCGTCTCATCATTTTGTTGCCACTCCGTATAGAGACTACTATACTCCTGAATACGTTTTGCCAATTCCTGCAAACGGTTCTGTATCTGTTCTTCGTTTCCTGCATGAATTTCTTCTTTCTGCCATATGGATAACTGTTCTTTGATCTGTCCGGCAACAGTTTTTTGATGCGCCAGATCACGTTGCAGGGCTATATGCTGATTATTTGTTTGCTGACAGGCAATCACCACCGCATTATACTCCTGCTCTATATTTCGGAAAAGAATATCCACTACTTCCTGTTCCTGGTGATAAGGATGTGACGTACTGCCGCAAACCGGACAAGCTTCTCCTTCCTGTAACTGTTGACGCAATGCTTTCACGTCTTTTCCCACTGCCATACGGGCATTTTCATAAAGACGCTGAATCGTTTTTCGTGTCGCTTCCTGTTCTGTTAACTGCATCGAACAATCAACCGTTTCTTTCTCCAGTCTTACTATTTCTGTTTTCACTTTCTCCTGCGACTCAGTCAACTGCCGGACATTCTGTTGACGAACCAGTTCTTTTTGTAGTTTCTTCTGTTCTTCGTCTAATGATACATAATCAAAAGCATTTAGCCGGACCAGTCGTTCCTCATTGGCTTTTATGGCGGCTTTCAGTTTATCTTCTTCCTGCTGTAGAATATCCTCTACTTGTTCAAGCGGCAACGACTCCGTTTCCGTATCCGTCAACAAACGGTTTAATGAACGATAAGCCCCCTGCAACTGTTTCGTTGCCATCCGCATCTTCTTTTCCTGCTCCGCCACCTGCCCGCAAGCTGTTTCCAATATCTGCCGCAACTGATTATAGCCTTCCTGTTGAGACTGTATCTGCACATCCAACTGACGGGCTTTCTTCAAATCCGGTTGTATAGCTTCCCATTGTGCTTTGAAACGTACCAACCCTTCTTCCTGTGAAGCCAGTGTTTCCTGCAGGAGTCTCAACTTTGCCTCTTCGCCTTGTTCTTCCTGTTGCTTCTTTTTCCAAAGTTCCTCCTGCATCTTTAACGAACGGACAATGTTCAACCGGGCATTCTGTTCCGCCAGTAATTGAATCCCCACTGCACGTTTCGCAATCAGCAATTCTTTTTCTTTCTGTAAAGCAAGAAGTTCTTCCTCCGGCAAGAGGTCGATTACACTCATTCTATTTCGAATCGTAGTCACTTCTTCCTGTACCAACTTGTTTCGTAAAAAAACTTCCTGAGAAATACGGGAATAAACACCGGTTCCCGTCAATTTTTCAAGCAGTTCGGCTTTTGCGGCTCCCTTCGATTTCAAGAATGTAGAAAAATCATTTTGAGCCAATAAGACAGTCCGGGTAAACTGCTCATACGTCAAACCCACCAATTCTGTCAGTTGAGCCAGCAGTTCCTTTTTGGTTCCTTGAAACTCTTTCCCTGTATCCAGCTCTTTCACTTCCATCGTTTGTGGTTGCAAGGAACCGCTCACCTTATTTCTTGTCCGTCTCACCGACCAGCGAGAACGGTATCTATGACCATCGACTCCTAAGAAATCAACCTCTGCATATCCGTCGGTCGTACCACGACGAAGCAGATTCCTTACATCCGACTGATTAATCTGATTATCTCCTACATCCGCCAAATTTATACTTTCTACCGAATTTGCAAAACGAGGTGCTTTATCATACAATGCCAGACACAATGCATCTAATAAAGTAGATTTGCCAGCTCCCGTAGCACCTGAAATCGCAAATATTCCTGCCGAGTTCAACGGCTCCATTGCAAAATCAACTTCTACCGCTCCTTCTATCGAAGTAAGATTTTTCAATCGTATCGCTAATATCTTCATTCTTCTTCCTCCTCTTTACGTGTAGCAGCCAGGTAGGCTTCCTGAAACAAGTCCGTCAACTCCTCAGGCATTTCCACCTGATAAATCTTTTCAAATGCAGATTGAGCGATCTGCAACGGAGACATTTCCTGTAATCCTCTTTTCCAATTCTCATTTTCCTTCTCTGCATTTCCCGTTTCATTACGATAAGTAGAGACAATACGCGCCAACCGATAATTTTTATCAGCCAATGCTTCCTCAACTTCCTGCCGGAGCATTGGCTCCGGTTCGTCCAACAACACTTTTACCTCCAGATAAGGTGCTGCTCCTTCCGTTACCGGCAACTCTTTCAAGATTTCCAACACAATTTCCGGAGACGCAGGTTCTCCATTCGGCACGCTCATCAAAGGTATTAACCTCGGGCATTCCACCCGCATTATATCTACCGCACACCCTCCATCGAAAGTCACTTCCACGACCCCGTGATGATAATGCTTCTCTGCAAAAGACATCGGAATGGGACTTCCGGCATATCTCACATTCTCCCTGCCGGATATGCGTTGCGCCTTATGAATATGACCAAGAGCCGTATAAGCAATTTGTTCGGAAAATGCATCAGGTGACACACATTCCAAACCACCAATCACTGTACGTTCGCTATAATCTTTCTCCGCAATCTCCGAACCGATAGCCTGTAAATGGCCGATAGCAAGTATAGATTGATTCTCTTTCCGTCGCTTCCATAGCCTTTGCAAAAGCTGCGTATAAAGCTCCCGGACTCCCTCCGCATACGGATTACCTTCTGTCGGGACTGTCGGATAATCTCCCTGCCGCAAAAAAGGAACTGCCATACAAAGCAATTCCACCTCCCCGTCACGGTTCTTTAACTCAACCGTCAAATGATCGTAATCAATTTCCCCATCGTCCGACTTGCGTACTACCCCCCGAACCTCCGTCCGCATCGCTTGCAGCAAGGGTAAAGGAGCTTCCAACCGCGCCGCAGAGTCATGATTGCCGGCAACAATCACAATCTGAAGAGTGGGATTCTCCGCCGTCACTCGATAAATAAAATGATAATACAGGCTTTGAGACGCAGCAGAAGGATTGGAAACATCAAAAACGTCTCCGGCTATAATCAGTGCATCAATCTCCCTTTCACGAATTTCTCCGGCCAGCCAGTTCAAAAAGACTTCATGTTCACCGGCACGGTCATACCCGAAGAAAGTTTGCCCCAAATGCCAGTCGGCAGTATGTAATATACGTATCATATTTTTGTAACTATCTCATATAATAAGATACAAAAATAGTACAATCAAAAAGATTATATCGTATCCACCTCTCTTTTTTACCAAATAATCATGTATATTTGCAGGATAAAAATCCAACCCTATGAAGATACTGTATTATATTTATCAAATTTGTATTGCTTTGCCTATTTTATTGGTATTGACTATCCTCACGGCAATCGTCACTATCGTAGGTTCTCTCGTGGGAGGAGCTCACTTTTGGGGATATTATCCAGGAAAAATATGGTCACAATTAATTTGTCTTTTTCTATTAATTCCTGTAAAGATTCGTGGACGTGAAAAGTTACACGGCAAGACATCCTATATTTTCGTACCTAATCATCAGGGTTCATTCGATATATTCCTTATTTACGGTTTCATCGGAAGAAACTTCAAGTGGATGATGAAAAAAAGTCTGCGTAAACTACCGTTTGTAGGAAAAGCCTGTGAAAGCGCGGGACATATCTTCGTAGACCATTCGGGACCGAAAAAAGTGTTGGAGACCATTCAACAGGCTAAAGCCTCGTTGAAAGACGGTGTTTCTCTGGTTGTTTTCCCCGAAGGAGCACGTACTTTCACAGGACACATGGGATATTTCAAGAAGGGAGCTTTTCAGTTAGCGGATGACTTACAACTAGCTGTTGTACCTGTCACCATCGACGGTTCGTTTGAAATCCTGCCACGTACCGGAAAATGGATACACCGCCATCGCATGATCCTGACAATTCACGATCCTATTCCTCCCAAAGGAAAAGGAATGGAGAATATCAAAGCTACTATGGCCGAAGCCTATACTGCCGTAGAGAGTGCACTTCCGGAGAAATATAAAGGAATGGTGAAAAACGAAGACCAAGACCGATAATATATGTATTATATGTGGGCAGACTCTAGCATTACTCTACCATGATACAAGGCTGTATCGCGGGCTACGTATTCATCCACTTTTCTATTTCAGAAAAAGTCGTATTAAAATCACCCGGATCTCCCTGACAAGAAACCGATAACACAGAAATAAAAAAGAAAGCGGCGAATACACTAACAGTCGTTTTCATTTTATCTGGAGCTTTTGCACAAATATACAAAAAAATCTCCTGACTTATTTATTCGTTGATGTATTTTGCTCCAACCGTTGATGTTCTTCTATCAACTTCATATTTTCTTTTGCTTTAGACAAAAACTCTCTCACAAGTTTATTACTCTTAAAAGAATAAGGAGCATCTTTGATGATATCATCAATCTGAGGTGTCATAATAGGATATGGCAAAGAACTACAAAGCATCATAAATACGCTAGGTCCCAACACATTCTCATAATTATCTGAAATGAACGTCTTCACATACTGGTTCATTGCCGTCATCAGCGAATCACCTTCCACCATCAGCTGTGCATGAATTTCTTCCAAATCATTCCCTTCCATTACCATACGAGTTTCCTTTTGTTCCAGCTCCCCAATACTTTCTTCCAATGCATTTCTTTTGTCAATGAAGTCATACAGTGCTGCATTCAAGGAAGTTCCTGCTGCTTTTAAATCCGTATTGCTAATGGTAACTTTAATCTTACCGCTTTCCAATACAATCGGCATGATACTCTCATCATCCATATAAAGCGTCACCATTTGTACGGAGTCTACTTTTCCTTTCATAGAGAACAGTCCATGCACTACCTCAGCAGAGTCCAGCTTCACCCATTCCCCGTCACGCATGGTCTTTAGATACAGCATTTTTCCATCCAGACTGTTTACTGAAGATGTTCCTTCTATCCTATACTTACTAGTACACGAAGCCAGAAACGGAAGCAGAAGTAAAAAAGGCAAAATTTTATTCACGTTCGTCCATTCATTAAATTCCGGGTACAAAGGTACAACTGATTCGGACTTCAAAGAAACATTTTATCAATATTTAAAACTTGTAAGAGTCTTTTCTTTAATAATCCTTATAAACATAGGTATAAGGCGCTTTTTTTCATTTAGTTTATCTAATTTTGCAGCTATGAAAACATCAACTTATGCTCCTTTTGCCAAACCGCTTTACGTTATGGTAAAGCCAGTAGGTGCCGTATGTAACCTTGCATGCGATTATTGCTACTATCTGGAAAAAGCGAATCTATACAAAGACAACCCGAAACACGTAATGAGCGATGAACTTTTGGAAAAATTCATCGACGAGTACATCAACTCTCAGACCATGCCACAGGTACTTTTCACCTGGCACGGAGGAGAAACACTTATGCGCCCGCTCTCCTTCTACAAAAAGGCTATGGAACTGCAAAAGAAATACGCCCGCGGACGAACGATCGATAACTGCATCCAAACCAACGGAACCATGCTGACCGATGAATGGTGCGAGTTCTTCCGAGAAAATAACTGGCTGGTAGGCGTTTCGATTGATGGACCTCAAGAATTTCACGATGAATATCGTAAAAATAAAATGGGGAAGCCCTCCTTCGTCAAAGTGATGCAAGGGATTAATCTTCTGAAAAAACATGGTGTAGAATGGAATGCAATGGCGGTTATTAATGACTTCAATGCTGACTATCCACTGGATTTTTATCATTTCTTCAAGGAGATAGACTGCAAATATATCCAATTTGCACCTATCGTTGAACGTATCCTTGAACATCAGGACGGCCGCCACCTCGCTTCTCTTGCAGAAAACCAAAAAGGTGAACTGGCAGATTTCTCTATCACCCCCGAACAATGGGGTAAATTTCTCTGTACCCTTTTCGACGAATGGGTGAAAGAAGATGTAGGCAAATACTACATACAGATATTCGACTCCACCTTAGCAAACTGGGTAGGTGAACAACCTGGCATTTGTACAATGGCGAAGACCTGCGGACACGCTGGTGTTATGGAATTCAACGGGGATGTTTATTCTTGCGACCACTTTGTATTCCCTGAATATAAACTGGGAAACATATACAGCCAGACACTTGTAGAAATGATGCATAGCGAACGTCAACACAAGTTCGGAAACATGAAATATCAATCTCTACCCACCCAATGTAAAGAATGTGATTTCCTTTTTGCCTGCAACGGAGAATGTCCCAAGAACCGTTTCAGCCAGACAGCCGACGGCGAACCCGGGTTGAATTACTTATGTAAAGGATACTATCAGTTCTTCCAACATGTAGCTCCCTACATGGACTACATGAAAAACGAACTGATGAACCAACGTCCGCCCGCCAATATTATGGAAGCATTGAAAAACGGAGAATTGGAAATTGAAGACTAACAATCATATATTCAAATTTTATCATTAAAAAATGAACAGACTAAGACTTTATTTATTAGCGCTGACAGCGCTCATCGTGTGCTCCGCTAAAGCGGATGAAGGTATGTGGTTATTGCAATTAATGCAACAGCAACATTCCATAGATATGATGAAAAAACAAGGATTGAAACTGGAAGCCCAGGACTTATATAACCCGAACGGCGTCTCTTTGAAAGATGCAGTCGGTATCTTCGGAGGAGGATGTACGGGGGAAATTATCTCACCTGAAGGTTTAATTCTGACAAATCATCACTGTGGTTATGCTTCCATCCAGCAGCACAGTAGCGTAGAACATGACTACCTGACAGACGGTTTCTGGGCTACATCCAGAGACAAGGAGCTTCCGACTCCGGGATTGAAGTTCACATTTATCGAACGTATCGAAGATATCACGGATATTGTCAATGCAAAGATTGCCGCTAAAGAAATTACCGAATCTGAATCTTTCAGTAGTGCTTTTCTTCAGAAACTGGCCAACGAGCTTTACAATAAAAGCGATCTGAAAGATAAAAAAGGAATCGTTCCACAAGCACTTCCATTTTATGCCGGAAACAAATTCTATCTATTTTATAAGAAAATATATCCGGATGTACGTATGGTTGCCGCTCCCCCCTCCTCTATCGGTAAGTTCGGTGGCGAAACGGATAACTGGATGTGGCCCCGTCACACCGGTGATTTCTCCATGTTCCGTATTTATGCGGATGCTAACGGAGAACCGGCAGAATACAGCGCAAACAATACTCCTTTGAAAACAAAAAAACATTTGTCTATCTCGCTCAAAGGTTTGAAAGAAGGAGATTATGCAATGATTATGGGATTCCCCGGAAGTACAAGCCGTTATCTGACCGTATCGGAAGTAAAAGAACGCATGGAATCGGAAAACGACCCGCGTATCCGTATCCGCGGTGCCCGTCTGGCTGTATTGAAGGAAGTGATGAATGCAAGTGATAAAATCCGCATCCAGTATGCAAACAAATATGCCGGTTCCAGTAACTACTGGAAAAATTCTATCGGAATGAACAAGGCAATCATCGACAACGATGTATTGGGTACGAAAGCTGCGCAAGAAGCTAAATTTGCAGAATTTGCAAAGGAAAAGAATAATGCTGATTATGCAACGGTAGTGAAAAAAATAGATGATCTGGTAGCTAAGACAGCACCTCTCAACTATCAGTTCACCTGTCTGAGAGAAACGTTCTTCGGAGCAATCGAATTTGGAAGTGTCATGCTGGCTAAGACACGTGAAGCATTGATAGAGAAGAATGATTCTCTGATAAAAGTACGTATCGAAGCGCTGAAAGATACGTATGAAAGTATTCACAATAAGGACTATGACCATGAGGTAGACCGTAAAGTAGCTAAAGTTTTATTTCCCCTTTATGCAGAAATGATTCCGGCAGACCAGCGTCTGTCTATCTACAAAGTCATTGAGCAGAAATATAAAGGTAACTATGACAAGTTTGTCGATGATATGTATGACAACTCTATTTTCTCTAACCGTGAGAACTTTGAGAAGTTTGTCAAGAAACCGTCTGTAAAGGCTATCGATAATGATTTGGCTTTGCAATACTGTCAGTCTAAATATGACCAATTTGAGAAAATTGTTTCTCAATTAGAAGATATGGATAAAGAGTTGACTTTACTTCACAAGACCTATATCCGTGGTCTTGGCGAAATGAAACAGCCAGTTCCTTCTTATCCGGATGCCAACTTTACCATTCGTCTGACATACGGTAACGTGAAACCTTACGATCCGAAAGACGGAGTACACTACAACTACTATACGACAACTAAAGGTATTCTTGAAAAAGAAAATCCGGAAGACCGCGAATTTGTAGTACCCGCCAAACTGAAAGAGTTGATCGAGAAGAAAGATTATGGTCGCTATGCATTACCCAACGGTGATATGCCTGTCTGCTTCCTATCTACAAACGATATTACCGGAGGTAACTCCGGAAGCCCAGTATTGAATGAGAATGGGGAACTGATCGGTTGTGCCTTTGACGGCAACTGGGAATCATTGAGTGGCGATATCAACTTTGACAATAACCTGCAACGTTGTATCAACCTGGATATCCGTTATGTATTGTTCATCCTTGAAAAACTAGGAAACTGCGGACACCTGATTAATGAAATGACAATCGTAGAATAAATGAGAAAACAAATCCTATTTGCTATTTTTTCTCTGGCAACTCTTAGCATCCACGCCGACGAAGGTATGTGGATGCTACCTGATCTGAAAACTCAGAATGAGATTGCCATGCGAGAACTAGGTCTTGAGATTCCCATTGAAGAAGTATACAATGCGAACGGGCTTTCTCTGAAAGACGCTGTCGTACACTTCGGAGGAGGATGTACGGGAGAAGTAATCTCTTCCGAAGGGCTGGTGCTGACTAATCATCATTGCGGTTATGGAGCTATCCAGCAACACAGTAATGTAGAGCATGACTATCTGACAGAAGGTTTTTGGGCAATGAACCGCGACGCAGAACTTCCTACACCAGGACTCAAGGTTACTTTTATCGACCGTATTCTTGATGTAACCGACTACGTCAACGAACAACTAAAGAAAGACAAAGACCCGGAAGGAACTAATTATCTGTCTCCGACTTACCTCAACAAAGTAGCAGAACGTTTTGCAAAAGCAGAAAACATTGAAATAACTCCTGCTACCAAGTTGGAACTCAAAGCCTTTTATGGAGGAAATAAATATTATCTGTTTGTAAAAACCGTGTATAGCGACATTCGCATGGTAGGTGCCCCTCCTTCTTCTATTGGAAAATTTGGAGCGGATACTGACAACTGGATGTGGCCGCGTCACACCGGCGACTTTTCCCTTTTCCGTATCTATGCGGATAAGAACGGAAAACCGGCAGAGTATTCCAAAGACAATGTTCCTTTGCACGTAAAGAAACACTTGACCATTAGCCTTGCCGGAGTACAGGAAGGTGATTTCACTTTTGTCATGGGATTTCCCGGACGTAACTGGCGGTACATGATTTCCGACGAAGTAGAAGAACGGATGCAGACAACTAACTTTATGCGTCAGCACGTACGTGGTGCCCGTCAGAAAGTTCTTATGGAACAAATGCTTAAAGATCCTGCTGTGCGTATTCATTACGCCAGCAAATATGCATCATCAGCCAACTATTGGAAGAATGCTATTGGCATGAACGAAGGGCTGATGCGTCTTAAAGTATTGGATACCAAACGTGCGCAGCAAGAAGAACTATTGGCCCGCGGCCGTGAAAAAGGAGATAACTCTTATCAGAAAGCTTTTGACGAGATTCGCTCTATTGTAGCTCACCGACGTGACGCATTATATCACCAACAGGCTATCAACGAAGCACTTGTCACAGCGCTCGACTTTATGCGCATCCCCTCTACAACAGCACTGGCCACCGCACTAAAATCAAAAGATAAAGAGAAAATAAAAGAAGCTGCCCAAAACTTGAAACAGGAAGGTGAAAAATATTTTGCTTCTGTTCCTTTCCCGGAAGTAGAACGAATGGTAGCTAAAGAAATGCTCAAAACTTATGCTAACTATATTCCGGCAGAACAAAGAATCAATATATTCGAAATCATTGACTCCCGCTTCAAAGGCAACATAGATGCATTTGTAGATGCGTGCTTTGATAACTCAATTTTCGGTAATCAAAAGAATTTTGAGAAGTTCATCAAAAAGCCTAGTTTATATAAAATCGGATATGACTGGATGATCCTATTCAAATATTCAATTACCGACGGCATTCTGAAAACTGCCATTGCCATGAAAGAAGCCAATGAGAATTATGATGCCGCTCATAAAGTATGGGTAAAAGGCATGATGAATATGAGACAAGAAAAGGGAATACCTATTTATCCGGACGCGAACTCAACCTTACGACTGACTTACGGACAAGTGCTTCCTTATGAACCTGCAGACGGTGTAGTGTATGATGCTCATACCACTCTCAAAGGAGTTATGGAAAAAGAGGATCCGGGTAACTGGGAATTTGTAGTACCGCAAAAGTTGAAAGAGTTGTATAACTCTAAAGACTATGGACAGTACGGCAAAAACGGTGAGATGCCGGTCTGCTTTATTGTAAACACCGACAACACAGGAGGTAACTCCGGTAGTCCGGTTTTCAACAGTAAAGGCCAGTTGATAGGAACTGCTTTTGACCGTAACTTTGAAGGACTGACAGGTGATATCGCTTTCCGACCTTCATCACAGCGCGCTGCCTGCGTTGATATTCGTTATACTCTGTTTATCATAGATAAATTTGCGGGAGCATCCCATATCATTGATGAACTGACTATCTGTGAACAATAGAAAAATCATTTATTGAAAACGGATAATGAAACCGGGTTCTGTTTCATTATCCGTTTTTCATTTCACATTATTCATTAGACAAAGTCTTCCACCATATACATTTCATCAATTATCTCATTCATTGATTCTTCCAGGTTCCGAATAGCCTCATCAGGAGACTCTCCATAAGCATTACATTGCATATTTACAGTCAGCCAAGCATAATAGCCACCGTCTGATGCACGTTCAAGTACATAATCTGTTTTATTCAGTTTCATATTGGTAAATAATTAGTATATGTTGGTATTGAAGTTATTTCTGATTGTGAAGCAGCCAGTTTTTCCAATTCAAGAATAATCCGACGCTCGCAACTGCGTGCCCAATAAATGAAATCACGATTTGGAATATATTTTCCCGCAAAACGAAGCAAGGACTCCAGTTCAAACGAATCACCGATAATTCCTGCCCCTGCTATCATAGCATCATAAGCATTACAATCCTGTTCGATATGCGCCGGAACCATTAATACCGGTTTGCCAAGATACATCGCTTCACAAATGGACTCGAAACCAGCCGTACTGGCATAAGCCCTGCAGTTCGCCATTCCATTAAGAAACTTCACATCATCAATCTGATGATAACTCAATGTTTCGTCCACCCGTACTACTTCCTCTGTCTCCGTCTTATCCCAGAAAAATCTTAAAGGAACTTCCGGATGCATTGTGTGAAAACTCTCCACTGTATCTGCAAAACCGGCATTTACCATATATCCATGAATATAATTTCCTTCTTCCGGCTGGATTGCCGTTATTTCCCGGCGAATCAAAGGAGGTACCACAACAATCTGATGTTCATCATCCCGTTCCATTTCCCTGAAAGATAGAGCTAACTTCTTTGATGATCTAAGAGCCGTCATTCGTGTAAAGAAACGCAACATCCATAACTGGACCGGACTCTTATCCGGAAACTGAAAATCACGATGTAGAAACAAATATTGATGTCCCATACAAATATACGGAACAGAGGGACGGAAGAACGCATAGGTAAGTCCGGTCAGAAGTTCGTAGAAGTTGATGACGACTTCCGCCCCTGTCTCCTTAATCCGTTGATTTATATAGTACATACTACGGAAATATTCCGGTAGTTTCAATAAATTATAAGCTAAACTTTTCTTTAGATTCACTCGCTTATTATCTGTCGTAGGCAGAAAATTCGGACTGATAAAACGCTTCACCGGTGCATGAATACTCCGATTGAAAAAACCTGGTAATGTGCGTGAGGAACTTTTACCGACTAATACTTCTACAACCTCATGCCCATTACGCTGCAACATATCTTCGAGGGTGATAGCCTGTGTCAGATGTCCTCTCCCCTCACCTTGAACAATAAATAAGAATTTCATATAGCGATTATTATTTAGTTCATAACTTTAACTCCCGTTACTTTTCGATATGCAAAACTCCCGTTTTCAGATTACAACAGAATGACTCTCCGGTTACTATTCGATGAACAAAAACAGCATTTTCCCGTTATATTAATAAAATAGAATCTATATTTGCAGTCTTCAATGACTGTCATTTAATTTTAAGAAAGGAAAGATTATGGAGAAATTTGAAGATTTAATACAATCACCGATGCCCGTTTTAGTTGATTTCTTTGCAGAATGGTGCGGACCATGTAAAGCTATGAAACCCGTTCTGGAAGAGCTCAAATTAGTTGTAGGTGATAAGGCCCGTATTGTCAAGATAGACGTTGACCAACATGAAGACTTGGCTACAAAATATCGTATACAAGCTGTACCAACCTTTATCCTGTTCAAAAATGGAGAAGCGGTATGGAGACATTCCGGTGTAATTCATAGCAGTGAATTACAAGGGGTAATAGAACGGCATTATACATAAAAAGATAAATAACGAATGAAGAAAGTATTAGTCATGGTAGCACTCGTCATGGTAAGCGTAATCGTATACGCGTTCAATGACAGAGCTGAAGCCAAACAAGGTAAAAAAGAAGTAACAGGTAACAACGGAGAAGTCGTCGTAATGAATAAAGAAATGTTTCTGAAAGACGTCTTCGATTATGAAAAGTCAAAAGAGTGGAAATACAAAGGCGACAAGCCTGCCATTATCGATTTATATGCCGACTGGTGTGGACCTTGCCGCCAAACAGCTCCTATTATGAAAGAATTGGCAAAAGAATATGCCGGGAAAATTGTAATCTACAAAGTAAATGTAGATAAGCAGAAAGAACTGGCTGCCCTGTTCAATGCAACAAGTATTCCGTTGTTCGTATTCATCCCCATGAAAGGAGATCCCCAGCTTTTCCGCGGAGCTGCAGACAAAGCAACTTACAAGAAAGCAATTGATGAGTTTTTATTGAAGTAGAAAAAAGAGTGTCGATATCCGGTCAGGATTATGACGCCATAAGAAGCAAAGAGTGACGTTATCCGTATGTGATAGCGTCACTCTTTTTTATAACTAGTCAAGAGATTCTTAAGAAGTGTAAAAATACGGCTATTTTTCTTTTATTCAAAAAGAAATTGTACTTTTGTCAAATGGGAAACACGATATCCTTTAGAATATGAAAACATCCTTTTTATTAAAAAGCTCATTACTTGCGACTACGGGAGTTTATATCCTTCCGCAACTTCTTTTTGCCCAAACTTCAACACGTCCTCATATCATTTTAATTGTATCCGACCAACATCGTGGAGATGCCATGAATTGTATGGGAAATACTTCTGTCATTTCTCCGAATATGGACGCTTTGGCAGAAGACGGTACACTCTTTACAAACGGTTATTCTTCTACCCCTAGTAGTACACCGGCACGTTCCGGATTATTGACCGGACTTTCTCCCTGGCATCATGGTATGCTAGGATACGGCAGGGTAGCCAGCCAATACCGTTATGAGATGCCTCGTATGTTGGGAGACTTAAACTACTACAGCTTTGGCATTGGTAAAATGCACTGGTATCCTCAAAAGGCTCTGCATGGATTCCGGGGAACATTAGTTGATGAAAGCGGACGCGTAGAAAGTCCCGATTTTATCAGTGACTATCGATTATGGTTCCAAATGCAAGCTCCCGGCTTAAACCCGGATTCTACTCATATCGGTTGGAATGACCATGGAGCAGCTACTTATAAACTTCCGGAACGATTGCATCCCACAGCATGGACAGGAGAAATGGCTTGCGAAATGATTCGCAATTACGAAGGTATCAATAACCAACCATTGTTCTTGAAAATATCCTTTGCCCGTCCACATAGTCCTTATGATCCTCCCCAACGTTTATTGGACGAATACGCGAACCGGGATATACCTGCACCTTGGATAGGAGAATGGTGTAAAGATAAGCCGTATGCCAAACTAAAGGATCCTCAAAAAGTGAAAAAAGATGCTCCTTATGGTAACTTCGGTGACGAATATGCAAAAGACTCACGAAGGCACTATTATGCTAATGTGACATTTATTGACGAAGAGATAGGTAAAGTAATTAAAACTTTGAAAGAAAAAGGTATATATGACAATGCACTCATCTGCTACATTTCTGATCACGGTGATATGTTAGGAGACCATTATCATTGGCGTAAAACGTATCCTTACCAAGGTTCGGTACATGTTCCTTATATCGTTAAATGGCCGGCTAGCTATCACTTTACTAAAGGAAACAAAATTACCCAACCAGTAGAATTACGTGATTTATTACCAACTTTCCTTGAAATAGCCGGAAGTTCTATCCCGCAAGATATGGACGGTCAATCTTTACTCCGGTTAATGGAAGGTAAAACCGATCAATGGAGGAAATACATAGATTTAGAACATGCGACTTGCTATAGTCCTGACAATTATTGGTGTGCATTAACCGACGGAAAAATAAAATATATCTGGCGTTTTCACACCGGGACAGAAGAGTTGTTTGATCTCTCGAAAGACCCTCATGAACTAAAGAATGTAGTAACAGATAAAAAATACGAACAGCAATTAAATGAGCTTCGTCAAGCTATGATTGATCATCTTTCCGAACGTGGTGAAAAGTTTGTGAAAGACGGTAAGTTACAGGTATTAAAACAGACAATTCTTTATAGCCCGTTATTTCCTGATAAAAGTCCGGTAGATACCGGAATTTAAAAATTAACATCTATGCAAATTCAAGACGAAAGTTATATTAAATGGAAACTTTTTCTCGAAGGCAATGATGAAGCTTATAGTTGGCTTTATACACACCATATTCAATTACTGTATCAATATGGATTACAAATCACTCCTGACACAGAAGTGATAAAAGACTGTATACAAGATGTATTTATAAGAATATACAAGAATAAAAATAAATTAAGTATACCCCAAAATGTAAAAATCTATCTGATGATTTCTCTTAAAAACAGTATCTATAATGTTTTCAGTAAAGAGCGTTCAGAAGAATCCTATGCCTTCAACTTCTACTCTATGGAAGAACAATATATAACAGAGAATGATTTTATCAATGAAGAAGAACGTCGCGAACAAATTAATGAAATCAAAAAAATACTCCATGTGCTAACTCCCAGACAACGAGAAATCATATATTATCGTTTTATAGAAGAAATGGAATATGATGAAATATGTCAGATTATGGACATTAATTATCAATCAGCCTACAATTTACTTCAACGCTCACTACAAAAAGTAAGAGATACTTTCGGAACACCTGAATGCATCGCATGGATAAGTATCTTGACCACTTTCTTCAGAGAAACACAAAAAATGCATTTTCTTTAAAAAAAATACAAGTTCAGTGAGTAGATTCCATTTTTTGAGTTGTCCTTATATAAACAACGCATAAAATGGATTCAAAAATAGACTATAATAATTATAAAGCAGACTCATTACTCAATGATGCTTATTTTTTAGAATCGGAACAACATCCGACTCCGGAAAGTATTATGTTTTGGGATAAATTAGCTCAAGAAAACAAGCAGTTAGCTAAGGAAATAGCTATTGCGCGTAATTTTCTACATATTCTCCGTCATGTTCCTAAACCCTATCTGCCTCAACAAAAAGTAGATTCCATTTGGAAATGTATATCCGATCAGAATCGTTTGGAAATACAGAACAAAAGAAAGAGACGCATTCTATACCGCACTTTAGCTGCAGCTTGCATTGTTGTCTTCCTTGTAAGTGGTTGGTATCTGCAAAATATTTATCAGACAAGCGAGTGCATGGAAAAATCTGATATAGTCGCAGTAAAGAAACCTGATGTCTCTACCAATCAAACCCTTTTGATTCTATCCGAAAAGAAACAGATAGCTATACAAGGTAAAGAAAGTAAGCTACATTACAACCAACAGGGAAAATTAAATGTCAATTCTCAAACCATTAATCAGGAAACTGAAAACGATAAGAAAAAAGATACTTATAATCAATTAATAGTGCCGGCCGGAAAACGCTCGTCAATTACTTTTTCTGACGGGACACGTATTTGGCTAAGCGCCAGTTCACGAGTTGTTTATCCGGTTGAATTTATGAAGAACAAACGGGAGATTTATGTAGAAGGTGAAGCCTTCCTAGATGTTTATCACGACAAAAGTCGACCATTTATTGTAAAAACGAATAAAATGGACATACAGGTATTAGGTACTACTTTTAACGTTTGTGCATACGAAAAAGAGAATATACAAACAGTAGTACTTGTCACTGGAAAAGTAGAAGTAAAGACTAACAATAACGAAACGAAAACTTTATCACCAAACAATTTACTTGCATATAATGATCAGCAAGGTATCAGCGTACATCCTGTAGATGTACAAGAATACATAGCTTGGAAAGATGGATTTTACCAATTCAAAAAAGAGAGGTTGGAAATTATTACAAAAAAACTCAGCAAGTACTATGGTAAGACAATCATTACCGACAAACAGCTTGCTAATATTACTTGTAGTGGCAAGCTAGATCTGAAAGAAGAACTAGATGATGTGTTGCATACGCTGATTCAAACCGTCCCGGCTCAAATAACAGAATCAAATGAGAAAATCTATATTAATGTCAAATCTAAATAAATTAATAGCCTATGAAAATATGACTTCCTAGAAAATGATAAGGCCGGATAATACCCGCATATCACCCGACCTTAAATTAAATTACTTACACGTTTAAATATTAATAATCTAATTCGTTATAAAAGTATGGAAAAACACCAATTATTCAGTCTAAAAAAGACTGAAGAAAAACAATTATTGCTAATTATGAAGTTCTTTTCATTTTTTCTACTGATAGGAATAGGTCATTGCTTGGCAACAAATTCGTATTCGCAAAGCAAATTATTCACAATGAAGACCTCTCAAAAGACTGTGAAACAAGTCTTTCAAGAAATTGAAAAAAATAGTGAATACATAATTTTCTACATGGACCAAATCATCGATACGAATCGTAAGGTAAATATTGATGTAAAAAATCAGCAAGTGAGCGCTATTTTGGACCAGCTATTTCTCGGTACAGATAATACTTACAGCATCAACGACCGACAAATCACAATTTACCATAAAGGCGAACAACCAAACAGCCAACAACAAAGTAACAAATTTATAGTCACCGGTGTAATAACCGATGCACAAGGAGAGTCCATGATTGGCGTTTCAGTAAAAGTAAAAGGAACAACATTAGGAGGAATCTCAGATATGGATGGACGATATTCCATTAGTGTCCCTAACAAAAATGATATTCTTATAGTTTCTTTCCTGGGCTACGCAACAGAAGAAATCAAGATTAACGGACGGCGCAACATTAACATCCGGTTACGCGAAGACACCAAAGCATTGGACGAAGTAGTTGTCATCGGTTATGGACAACAAAAAAAAGAGAGTGTCGTGGTATCCATGAGTTCGGTAAAGCCTTCGGAAATCGCTGCCCCGACTCGAAATTTGACCAACAATCTGGCAGGACAAGTATCCGGTTTAATTGCCGTACAACGTTCCGGTGAACCAGGATACGATGATGCAGAATTCTGGATTCGCGGTATCAGCACATTCGCATCTAACAGTTCCGCATCAACCCCTTTAGTCTTAGTAGATGGTGTTCCTCGTAAAATCACCGATATTGAACCGGATGAGATTGAAACATTCTCAGTATTAAAAGATGCTGCCGCAACTGCTATTTATGGTGCTGAAGGAGCAAATGGCGTTATATTAGTTACAACCAAACGCGGTAAGGACGAAAAACCTAAAATTACATTTAAAACAGAACACTCCATTTCAAGTCCACAACGTCTGCCTGAATTTGTAGGTTCTGCTGATTATTTAAGTTTATATAATGAAGCATTAAATAATGACGGGGAACCCGATTTATTCAGCGCTGAATTAATAGAAAAGTTTCGTACTAGTACAGACCGTGATCTTTATCCGGATACAGACTGGATAGGTGAACTGCTTAGAAAGAATACACATAATCACCGGTATACATTGAATGTGCGTGGCGGTTCGGCACGTTCCAGATATTTCGTATCTGGTGCCTATTATACAGAAAGTGGTATATATAAAGGTAATCCTACAGAAAAATACGATACCAATATTGGCTTGGACCGTTTTAATCTGCGTTCAAACATTGATATGGATGTCACCTCTACAACACTAGTATCTATTGACTTGGCAGGACAATACTTGATAGGCAATTATCCGGGTGAATCTTCATCTACTATCTTCCGCTCTATGTTGATTACTCCTCCTTATTGTTTTCCCGCAGTATATAGTGACGGAACAGTAGCTACTTACGAACAAGAACGAGGTGTAAATATGAGGAACCCATACAATCAGTTGATGAATTCCGGTTATACCCGCCAATGGAGAACAGGTATTCAATCCAAAGTTGGCGTTAGACAAAAACTCGATTTCATCACCAAGGGACTTAGCGCCAAAGTAAATGTCAGCTATGACTTTGATGCAACATTCAAATCCATACGTTCATACAATCCTTCCCGTTATCATGCAACAGGTAGAGATGAGAACGGTAACTTAACATTCATCCAAGTTGTATCAGGAACACCGGATTTGAGCGATTTGAAGGACAATGGTATTGAAGCGCAAAAGAAAATATATATTGATGCAGCTATCAACTACAAACGTATTTTTGCAGAGAAGCATGATGTAAGTGGTATGTTGCTATATATGCAAAAAGAAACACAACTCAAGACTCAACCTCTCCCCTATCGCAAGCAAGGGCTAGTAGGGCGTTTTAGTTACTCTTATGACGGACGTTATTTCCTTGAAGGAAATTTTGGATATACGGGTTCAGAAGCATTTGCCAAGAATCATCGTTTCGGTTTTTTCCCGGCTGTAGGACTGGCTTATTATTTGTCAAATGAGCCTTTTTACCCCGGAGTTTTAAAAAACTATATAAACAAAATCAAATTAAGAGCTTCTGTCGGTAAAACTGGTAACGACACTACCAGTGACCGTTTTATCTACCGTCCTACTTTCTCTATGAATGCAGGTTCATGGTCACAAGGAATAGGTAGTAACGGAGGTACTAATTCTATAGGACAAAGTATCATCGAAGGATTTCCGGAAACGTTAGATATTGGTTGGGAAATTGAGAAAAAACAAAACTATGGTTTCGACTTAGGACTTTTCAACAACAAGATAGATATTGTATTCGACTATTTCCGTTCCGAAAGAAGCAATATCCTGATGCAAAGAAAAACGACACCAACATTAAGTGGTTTTCGTGTCAACCAATATGCTAACTATGGAATCGTATCCAACCATGGTGTAGATATGTCTTTGAATGCTCATCATCAAATTGGTAAAGTAAAACTAAGTGCAAGAGGGACATTTACATTTGCCAGAAATGAGATAAAAGAATATGATGAATTACCACAAAAATATCCATGGATGGAACGAACAGGTAAACGAATTAATGAAAATAACCTCTATATAGCCGAACGCTTATACACAAAAGAAGATTTCATCATCAATAAGAACAGTAATGGTATTGAAAGCTATACATTACGCCCAGAACTGCCTCAAAGCACTCTAGGTGGATTGCTTGGCCCCGGTGATATTAAATACAAAGATGTGAATGGTGACGGAGTTATCGATTCCTATGATAAAGTAGTAGGCGTGGGACATCCTAATGTACCTGAGATCGTTTACGGATTTGGATTAAACATCGAATATAAAGGATTTTATGCTAGTGTATTCTTCCAAGGTACCGGAAACTGTTCTGTTTTATTAGGAGGAAATACTCCGGAAGGTTGGTATCCATTTGCATGGGGAGTAGACCAATCCAGTTATCGTACTTTCGCATTGGACCGTTGGACTGAGAGTAATCCAAGTCAAAATGTATTAATGCCACGCCTACATAAAGATAATGCCAACAACGCCAATAATCAAGTGGCAAGCACATGGTGGCTTCGTAATGGAGGTTTCTTACGATTAAAAAACATGGAATTCGGTTATCAACTGCCCAAACAATTCTTGAAGAAATTTAATGTTCAGGCTGCCAGAATTTATGTAATGGGATATAATCTTGCTTTGTGGGATGACCTTAAGTATTTCGATCCGGAAGCAGGAAATGCAAATGGAGGAAACGTATACCCTAAGAATCGTACCTTTACCTTAGGAATAGACTTTACATTTTAATTAAATCTATAAAATATGAAAACAATGAAGAAACTATATAAGAAAATACTGATAGCTGCTTTTGCATTGTGCAATATTTATTCTTGCGATTATCTGAATGTATCTGATGAGTTAGCCGGAAATCTCCGTTCATTGGATGAAATTTTCGATAATGTATCTTATACCCGAAGATGGTATGCAAACATATTTACTTCTATTCCAGATTATTCAGGAATTACCGCAGCTGCTGGAAGTATCACAGGATTTAAAAATCCTTGGGCAGGTATGTGTGATGAATTAACTGTTGGATATGGAGATGCAAAACTCTATAACAAAACAGATAAAAATGCAGCTAACATGAGTTTTCACCGTTGGGGTACATGCTATAAAGAAATCAGACAAGCAAATATATTCTTGACCCACGCCAAACCAATAGCGGCAAATGGAACCCATGTTGATGTACTGACGGAAGAAGAACTAACAGAGATGAAGGCTAATGTAAGATTCATGAGAGCCTATTATCACTATTTGCTTTTCGAACAATATGGTGCTATTCCTTTGGTAAAAGATTTAATTCTCGAAAGAGAAGATAATCTGGATCTGCCCCGAAATACCATAGATGAAGTAATCAGCTATTTGGACGAAGAACTAACAGCAGTAGCCAAAGAGCTGCCTCAAAAGGCATTACATGATGACGACCAGCATAATGCATGGCCAACCAAAGGCGTAGCTCTGGCTGTAAAAGCTAAAATGTGGGTATATGCAGCCAGTAAGTTATTCAATGGCGAATACAAAGAAGCGCTAGCCGTAACTAATTTGGATGGGACAAGACTTTTTCCTGATAAAGATCCTAATAAATGGAATAAAGCGGTAGCTGCTTTAGAAGAATTCATAAAATTTGCAGATGAGGAAGGTAATTATGAATTGCTGAATACGGGTAATCCTTCACAAGATATATACGATCTTTTCCAAACATATAATAAAGAAATTATATGGGCTACTGCAGCAACTTCATGGGGTGGAATGACAAATGACATGTTCGACCGTAGATGTACCCCAAGAAGTGAACAAAACGGAATGGGTTGCATTGGTGTCACACAAGAACTCGTAGACGACTTTTATATGAAGGACGGTCTCCCGGTACAAGCAACAAGTTATTTACCACAATCCACATTATATACAACCGAAGGGTTTGACAAATACACTGAGACTGTTAAAGCCGGAAGCAAAGAAGTACAAGTGGCCAACAATGTCAGCAATCGGTTCCTCAATCGGGAAGCACGTTTCTATAATACAGTATTTTTCCAAAATAGGAGATGGCATGTAACAAACAACGTAACTCAATTCCACAAAGGAAGCCCCAATGAATTAAGCGGCACAATTTATACTCATACTGGTTATATGCTATACAAAAGATTTAACAGGGAAGTTAGCATGAAATCTCCGGGGGTTCAAAACAAGTTCCGCCCTTCTATCATCTTCCGTCTTGCAGATCTTTATTTATTGTATGCAGAAGCTGTTAATGAAATTGATCCTCAGGACGAACGTGTTCTGACCTATTTAAACAAAGTACGCCAGCGTGCCGGTTTGTCGAATATTGAAGAACTCAACCCTGCCATTGAGGGAAATCAAGAGTTGCAAAGACTCGCAATTCAACGTGAAAGACGCATCGAATTGGCAACGGAAGGACAACGTTATTTCGATGTTCGCCGTTGGATGATAGCAGACCAGGATGGAGAAGGGCGTCAATTCGGATATGTTCATGGCATGAATATGAATGCGGCAGAAGACAAATTCTACGAAGAAGTAGAAGCTAGCCCGATTGTCTTCAGACGTAAAATGTACTTATATCCTATCCCAGACGATGAAATGAAGAAAACTGAACTGCTTGTTCAAAATCCGGGATGGTAAATCAACATTATGTTTCATGACTTAAAATAAAAAAAGATGAAAAAAATATACTCCATACTGGTAACCATAGTATTTTTGATACTGACAGCAAGTTGTAACGAGAACTTTGAGATCGCAGATAAAGCAGATAGCCTAGTATCTGTTGCTATCAATACACTGAATATACAAAAATCATTCAATGTAGGAGAAAGTTATCAAGCAGAGCTTTGGGTACAACGAGGCGGATTAAGCGATATGTCAGGAAAAGTAAAATTCATGATAGATCCCAATTTACTAGACTCTCTGAACAGAGAAGACAGAACCAATTATCAAATGTTACCGGAAAACTGTTATGAATTGTCCAACATTGAATTTTTACTAAATAAAAATGAAATGTGCGGTTATATAACCTATCATCCTGAAAAAATAGTCGAATTGTCCGATTATGACCAGATTCAATATGTTCTTCCACTGAGGTTGGTTTCTAACGAACTAAATATCAACCCCGAAAGATGTGTTTCATTGTTGGCATTTCAGGTATCAGAACCTATTGTACAAATCACAAACTCAGGAATATTCAATATAGATCCGTTACAAACCTCCCAAATGGACGTCCACATCAGCGTACCTTTTACTAATAAATGGGATATAGAATGCGATTTAACCCACGATCAATCTCTGATTGAACAGTATAATTCAAACAATAAGGTTAATTTCACCTTACTACCCAGTGAATCGTACACAGCTCCGGATAAAATTTCTTTACCGGAAGGAGTTAATGAAACAACAGCCTCCTACCAACTCAAAGATAATCTACTTCCGGGTAACTATATATTGCCCATAACTATTGGAAGCATTGAAGCGACACAGAACGGCACTCCGAATAATTCATTAGTTATAGATAAGGAAAGTAGCACTTTATTCCGTATCGTTAAAGAAGGGAAGAAAATAGATAAGTCAAAATGGGAAATTATTGCTTGCAATTCCGAAGCAGCAGCCAATCCGGTGAAAAACCTAATTGACGACGATGAAACGACTTTCTGGCACTGTAAAACTAAGTCTGAAGCCAATTGGTGCGAACCTCCTTATGAAATTACCATTGATATGAAAGACCCGGTCACAATTGCTCAAATTGATTTAGTAAACCGTGGAGAAGCTAGTAGAGCTAATAATATCAAATGGGTGGAATTTTATGCCAGCAACAATAATAGTAATTGGGAAAAAATCGGTGCTTCTGACTTCAATGATGAATTTATTAGAGAAACATTTCGATACTATGTCAAATCGACCACAGCTCGTTATTTGAAACTAGTCATTCCTGAAGGCCATGGAAATGCGTGTCCCCCCGCAGCAATTCGTGAATTAACAGTCTTCGGGTATTGAGCTAAAAACTCCTACTAATTAAAAGAGACGACCTGAAAAAGAAATGTACCCCAAAAGTTTATCAAAAACAATTGGGGTACACTTCAATTACTCCGAAATAGTTTTAGAATCCTGTCCAGTTTTTTATTTTAGATATCCTATAGGATGATTCATCATTGGTACCTGGCTTTCCTTCAATTTCAACACCTTCTTCAATTGATTGATATCCATCGAAGCGCGAGGTACAGTAGCCAACCTTGCAGCGGAACAAAAGATTGAAATATTCTGGGAAACGATTCCTGCATCCATAGCTCCCATCAACTGAGTATGTGCATTCTTAGTATCTCCAAAACGAGAAAGATCACTAACCAAAACTAAAGATACCGGAGCTGATATTACAAATGCCTGTCCACCTGCCACTGCTCCACGATAATCGCCTTCAGCTATCAGATTCAACTGATGATTTTTTGCATCATATAAATAGCTACCTTCCGGCAATACCACATATACATCCACATCCTGCTTATTCAAAGCCGACGGAGCAGTCCGTTTTCCAGAATCGCTCCGATTAATACCGTTAGCAGCCCACAACAAATCCGACAAATCAGATAAATTCAATGCTTTCGAAGCAAATTCACGAGTAGAATGACGTTCGGACAATGCTTTCATCACCGTACCAGTACGGTTCAAATTAGGTTTTGGTAACTTAATCACTTTATCAGCAGCAAATGCAGCTACCGAGAATACTAAACAAGCTAACAACAGTTGTACTTTTCTCATAATTGTGATATTTAAAAGTTGATGAACAAATATAGACAAAAAAGGTCTGCATTCATTTTTGAATACAGACCTTTTAAGAGTTATTATGAGGTTTGATTATTTATCGCCGAAATAACGGTTATACAGACCTTCAAAACCTTTACCGTGACGAGCTTCGTCCTTGCACATTTCATGTACAGTGTCATGGATAGCATCCAAATTTAAAGCTTTTGCACGAGTTGCGATACGTTTTTTGTCTTCGCATGCACCTTGTTCAGCATCTTTACGTTTCTGCAGGTTTGTTTTAGTATCCCATACGCAGTCGCCCAACAATTCTGCAAACTTAGCAGCATGTTCAGCTTCTTCCCAAGCGTAACGTTTGAAAGCTTCAGCTACTTCAGGATAACCTTCGCGGTCTGCCTGACGACTCATAGCCAAATACATACCAACCTCAGTACATTCGCCCATGAAGTGATTGTTCAGGTCCTTAATCATTTCTTCGTCGCAACCTTTTGCAACACCGATAACGTGCTCATCAGCAAAAGTCAATGCGCCACCTTCTACTTCAACAACTTCTACAAACTTGCTGGCAGGAGCTTTACACAAAGGACATTTCTCAGGAGCTGCGTCACCTTCATAAACGTAACCGCATACAGTACATCTAAATTTTTTCATTTTCTTCTCAATTTTAAATTAATTAGTCAATACGTGTTTCTTTATCTTTTCTCAAGCAATTCTTACATATACCTTTATAATAATAATGCACTTCCGACACCTGATGTCCGTCCATTTCCAGACTCTCTACTTTTTTCACCGCTTCCGGACATTGCAGGTCATAAATGTGTCCGCAACGTTTACAAAGAAAATGGGAATGAATGGAAGTATCTGCATCAAAATTAGTATTTTTCTCATCAATTGTAAGCATCTGAGCCGCTCCTTGCTCCGAAAACAGTTTCAAGGTATTGTAAACTGTAGTCTTTGAAAGCGTAGGCATCGAAGGAGATAATGCTGTATAAATATCATCAGCTGACGGATGAATAGGATGCTCCATCAAATATTTCATAATTGCAATACGTTGCATCGAAGGCTTTATATTATGGTCTAATAATCGTTCGTATGGTTTCATCATTTACCCTTTCTTTCCAAACTTGTATTCATTACAATTATAAATCCAATGCAAAGATAAAGAGTTATTTGGAATAAACAAATAAAATATGAGAAAAATCTAATGAAAAACATTACTTTTGTTGTACTATAATAAAAGAATAAACATGAAAGTCAAACATACTGCAATTATATATATTATAATAGGCCTATTTCATATTTTACCTATCCAACCCAAAGCACAAAACAAAATTGAATTTAATAAATTAATTAATGATCTAGGTACTTTCTCTGAAGATAGCAAACCCAAAACTTGTACATTCAAATTTACCAATCATCAGGCAAAAGCGATAGCCATAGCACACGTGCAAAGTACATGTGGCTGTGCTGTTCCACAATATACAAAGAAAGCCATCAAACCGGGAGAAAGTGGGGAAATTAAAATTACTTATAATCCGCAGGGCCGACCGGGGATCTTCAACCGAGCCATTCTCGTCAGTTTTTCTGATCAAACTGAAAAAACACGCTTATTTGTAAAAGGCACAGTGACACCTGGAGTAGTTCGAAAAGATAAATCCTATCCATATGTTATGGGAGACTTACAATTACGAACCACCGGCATTAAATTAAAACAAATGAGAAGTAATGTACAGCAACAAAATATTATGGTTGTCAACAGTGGTAACTCTCCCCTTTATACAATAATAGAATCCCAAATACCCTACGTATCCGCTACAATGGTTCCCAATATTTTAAAACCGAATCAAAAAGGAGAAATCCAACTTATTCGTTATGCCGATAAAGATAAAGACCGGACTATTTGTATCAGATTAAAAGAAAATGCCCACCAACAGAACGTGGCAGGCAAAATTTCTATCATTATCACCTCAGAAAAGTGTACTCAATAATAACTAATGATACGGTTTACTTTAACTGAAGAATCAGGATGTGACCAATCTACCATATTATTTTGTTGCTGTACAGCTTCTGTCCAATTACCGAAAGCGTCCTTCCGAGTATAAATACTCAACTCCTTTGCTTCGGCCTCTTCTTCAAAATGTTCCTTATAAGTAATTTCTGTCCACCAGTTATTATCATCATATTTATAAGTCCAGTCTAATTGCCCACCCGCATCAGTCAGTTTGGAAACAGGTAACAATGTAGATGCCATATAGCGTACCACAGTACGTTCTACTTCATTTTCTCCTTCCTTCACAATCTTGTCAGATGATGCTAAGCTACCATCTTCGTTATAAAGATAAGATGTAATTTCCATATTGGCAATTACTCCTCCTCTTTTTAATGTGACTATTTTTCGAACAGGATACATAACACCCTCATCATATTCAAAAGTAGTACTTGTCACACCACTCCAAGACTCAGTAGTATATATAGCTTTGTTACCACTATACGTATATAAGACACTACCGTCCGCATCAGAAATACTTTCCAGCCCTTTCACTAAAAAGAAATCATAAATACCTAAAGGAAAGATTAGAGGAACAAAGACTTCATGTTCTCCATAAGTTAACGTATAAATGACAGGATCACCACTGAAATCATTCACAATGACCTTCACCATTTTACCAGCTTTATCATATCCATAAGAATAACAAGCCATCACTTGCCACACATCTCGGGCGTATATTGTCGGTTCAATACTCGTAGGATTATAATATATTAAATGACCACTTATATCAAATTTCCACTCGGAAGAAGATACAGCTTCTTCATCTTTACTTTGCCTCTCAAAAGGTACAATATAAGAAGATTCTTTTACTGCGTTTACTTTTCCTTTCCAACCCATCATTACCAGATGCGATTGTTCCTCCCAAAAAGAGATAACTGAAGGCTCCGAAGGAATAATTTCCGGAGCCTCCAGTTCTGTGTCACCACAAGAAGTGATGACACATATAAGAGGCAGAATAAATAACAACTTATTTAATATTCTCATGCAGTTTACTTATCCTGATTCTTTTTAAGACCAGCAATAATCTCTTCAAGAGTTTTTGGGAAAGAATACACTCTTGGTTGACCATCCACTTTACATACAGGGCACTCGTGACGAACTACATTCTTCGAACCTCGATTGTATACAATCACATTTCTGACAGGCAACTCCAGTTCTTCCTTATTCCATACATAGAAATTTTTGATACAACACCAAGTTTCAGGAACTTTCCAAGTCAGATTCGGACAATCATCCACATTCACGCAATTCAAATAATAGGGTTTCGCAATATTCTGTATTTGTTCGTCACCGTACTCAACCACCTTGTCCCCAACAAGTTTTTTATTTCGGTATTTAACGGTTTGATCTATTACTGTAAAACCTGCATGATTAGAAAAAGTTCTCAACTCCGTATTTTTAGAAAGATCTAAAATAGCAAACTTAGTACAATTCGTAAACGTACCATCTTTTACTTCTAATATTTGATTACTATTCAATGACAAGACGCAAAGTTCGGGCAGCTTCGATAAGTCCGGTATTGCTGTCAATCCACAATTATCCAAGCTCAACTCTATCAATGAAGATGATGCCATCTGTGGGAAAGAATTTATTTTATTATCATCCAGAATCAAGGTCAATAGTTGATCTGACAAACCATTCACGACTTCTTGAGATACTGAAGTTATCTTATTGTTAGCCAAAGATAATGTACGCATTCTCGTATTTGCTATTTCCGGAATAGAAGTAAAACTACAGTTATCAAGGAACAAACCACCCATATATGTATTATCACCACGATATTTAGGTAAATTGCTCAATCCCTGGTTATCGCAGAAATCAAAAGTTGAAACCTTCTTCATTCCAAAGATATTTTCCGGTAGAGAAGTTAGCTTTGTATCATTCATACGTAACGAAACAACCTTTTGCCATTTTTCAGCCAGTTCTTTCGGAAATTCAGCAATTTCATTTCCACTGATTTCCACATCACGAACTTCCGGAAGTTCACTCAAACGTATAGGCAACTCTGTTAATTTACTATTAATAACACTTAATGAACGCAGATTCTTCATCTTCTCAAAATTCTTTGGGAAAGCTTTAAATCCTGTATTCATAATCATAATTGAATAAAGTGGCGATTTATCCATATTATCTGGTAACTCTTCAAACTCCGGAATATCCATAATCTGAATTCCTTCAAGAGTTGGGAATAAGCTAACCGTAGCAGGTAACTTCTTCATACCCGGGAAAGTCTTTCCGTCAAAGATAATACATGCCAAATAAGAAATTTCTCCATAATCATCTACTTCAAACTCCAAATTCTCCCATGTTAACAAGTCTTCATTTTCTACACGCCAAGACTTCGGCCATTTTGTTGAATCATTCCCAAGTGCTTCGGCACAAACGCCGAAAAGCATATTACGAATTTCGTTATTGATATATACAAAACGGATTGAAACAGGAAAATAGAATGTCTGCATTACACCATGTTCGACCGATAATGTATTATTATCATCCAAATACGCTTCCTGTACTTGCACACCTTTATTATTATAAGCAGTATACTTCACCACCTTATAATCTCCGTTTTCCAATCGTACTGCAGAAGAAGTCAACGAATCAATATCTCCAATCAAATCAATAGTCGGAAGTGTAACCTTCTGCCCATCTTTTTCTAAAGTTACTTTCAACCGCGCCATATCCTCTAATGTTGAGATTGTATATACTTTATTGCGCACGAATTTGAAAGTCACTTCCCCCTGCCCTTCCGGCAGGGGAGTTACTCCATCATTATCGTCATCCGAACAACCTACAAATATAGTTGCACAGAACATCAAACAGAGTAAAAGTGTATTCTTTATATATGTTGTCATATTTACCATACATTATTAAATTTAGTACCCCAAGTCTCACCTCTCAACTTGTAATATCTCCAATGACCATTCAAGGGTACAGTTTCAATATCTTCTTTAGTCAAAGAAGGCAACTTTAAAGCTGTTGTTATTGCATCCTCGTCTCCATCATCCGGACAAACACGATTATTTGCTCCTTCAGGGAACTCTGACATCTTAGCAGGTTCATTGCTAAATCCGGCTAACTTACCTAAATTATCGTATCCTTCCTGATTAAATAAAAGAATAAACGGATTCCAACAAGCTAATTTAGGATGCCACAAAATCCAATCTGGTAACTTACCTGTAAACCGGTTCAGATTTAAGGAAAGCATTTTCAGATTCGGCATTATATTATGCTTGCCAACTCCTCCTATATATCCCATATCCGGAATACTTCCGTAAAAATAGTTATAGGAGAGATACAGATATTCCAAATTATCCATTTCAAAGATTTCCTTAGGTAAATTTCCACCCATACCAATCGTTTCCAAAGTATATTTCTTCGGAATATCTGTCTGCAGATTTAACACAGAACCACTTACCCGGTTACCACCAAAATTCAGATATTTCAAGCCGGTCATTCCCTTCAAAATATCCATTGGCAATTTTAGGAAATTATTACCATTCATATCCAATTCTTCAAGCTGAGTCATATTTTTCATTTCAGGAGGGAATTCACTGATACCATATCCCATTAATGACAAACTCTTCAGATTTTTCAATGTTGTAATCTCCGGACCTAACACAATTTTCTTTGTAAAAGCATTAGAGTTTCCGACAGCAGAGAATGATTCCAACTCAGTCAGATACTTTATTTGATAAGGAACTGATTCCTTTGTATCAAACATAGAGAATCGTAATGAAATCACACGTACCTCAGTACTATCTTTATCGATATCACCATAACTATAATGGTAGGTACGTTCTTCTGTCTCCACATTATTCCAGTGAGTAATAGGACGGCTCGTAACCCATCCTGATCCATCAAGATTTAAAGTACGGCTCATAGCAAGTAAAGCCAATGAATCACCTTCACGAGACGGAATGATAAGAGGAGCCTTTTCTTGTGTAATAGTTACAATTTTCTTTAAAAGCTCTTTCTGGATTTCTCCGGCACGAGTTATAGGCTTTCCTGTCTGATTAAATTTTATCTGTGCAGAACGCACTTTATCAAACTCTGTATAAGTCTTAAATCTAAAACGGAATTTCTGCTTACGAGGAATTGTCGTTGAAGGAGTATATTTAGATTCTCCCTCCAAAGTAAGCCAGTCTAAATCTTCAGGAGCAACTACTTCAAATGCCACATTTGAAGTAGCTTCAATATCAATGTAAGATTTATCCAATTCCGCATAAGAAGGAATAGTTACTTCTTCACTAGTTAATTGTATAGTCGGTTCATATCCCATTTGATTGATAGCTACCTCAACACTTTTACCACTTTCCGAATAGAAAGTAATTTTCCCATAACGTTCTTTATACAGATACGAAGAGTCAGCCTTAATAACACAAACGACACTACCTACTCCATTAGCCGGAGTCAACATACACCAGTCATTCTCAGATATTGCAGTCCAAGTTTCGTCAGTAGCTACCTTTATTTCAATAACTCCTCCATGATTCAGAAATCCAACTTCAGTCTGATCTAGCGCAAAACCTGTCACGGTAGCCTCATCATCATCTTTACAGGAAACCGTCAGTAGCAATGTGCCGGCAATCATTGCCAAGCACATTGTTCTCATATTTTTAAATAAACAATTCATAATTATATGTTTCCTTTTTACTATTTATTTATATCCAAATCCAAAATCGAACATCCCCAAATAGTTTGATTCGAATCAAATCCTAATGTATACAGCCCACTACCAATCTTCGAGCAAACATCGCTAGGTATAGTCATTTCAATATTTGGATTTTCAGAGACATTGAAAGCAGTTACTAATGTAGGATATGAATACTCTTCTATTTTTTGAATATCATTATAAGATATATCCAACAAGCGTAAAGTTGCATAAGCCGGATAAGTAGAAAGACCAGTCGGCCAATTCTTCAAACAGCGTATCTCTTTTTTATTGCCACGATTATCCTCAACTATATCTGACTGGTCTGTCAAATATAGTTTATTCAACAATGGCAAAGTAAACGCCTGAAGCGGAAATACACTAAAACAATTGTAACTCAGATTCAAGCCAGAGACATAGGCCATAGTACGTGTATCAAATTCTTTCGGTAAATAGCGTAAACGATTTCCTGACAAATCTAAAGCCTCCAAAATATCCAGATTTTTAAATGATTCCGGTGGTAAAGAGTCTATCTCACAGTTCTGAAGTACCAAATGACTTATCTGAGATTTAGTTTCAGACAGTTCTTTCGGCATCATCCGACGCAGTTTTTTTCCTGAACCAGTTTTATAACCTTCACCAAGCGGATTTTTACTCAAGGTTAGAGTTTCTGCACGGATACCTAAAAATCCTTCTTTAAAATGAGTGATATGATTATCTGAGAAATCGACACTAGATGCAGTATACTTGCTCTTTGTACCATCTTTAAATAGATTAGGGAATTCTGTCAGACAATTATTAGAAATAGAGAATTTCTCAATATCATCTGTTTCACAAAAATCATCTGCAATAACCTCAATCTGATTGTGATCAAAGAAAGCTTGGACTGGAGCAAGCCTGCGTTTCGTACCATCCAGTTTCTTCAATCTATTACTAGTGAAATCAATCAAACCAATCTTTGTCGCATTAGCTAACTCTTCCGGGAACTTTTCCAGTTTACAAGATGTTACATAGAGTATTTGTAATACCTTATTATTACTTTTTAAAAATGCATTCAAACCATTATATAACTCGTCAGCTTCCATTGTTGCATTACAACTGAAATTCAAAGAGACAACACTTGTCATTTTAGTCAATACATCCGGAAATGTTTTAAATTGACAGTTATAAAATTCCAAATCTGTCAAAGCAGGCAAATCTTTCAACGCTGTGGGCAAATCACTCACACGACCGTTTGCTACATACAAATAAGTAAGTTGTTTTAAATTTCCGATAGTTTCCGGAATAGAAGTAATACGATTTGAGAGGCTTCCCTGTGCAAAATCATACGTTTTTCGAGTAGCAAAAGTAACTCTTTCCGGTTTCTTGGTTGTATAAATCCTTGACGTTGAAGTAGAATGTAATATTGCAGAACGTTCCTTAGCAATCTCCATACGACGGGCACAGATATCAATGCCTCTCCGACGAAGTTCGTACGTATTCAATACATAATACATATCTTCTGTATTTTCTATACTAGCTGCATCATTATGAGTACCTAACCACAATGCTTCAAGTTCCGTCAAATCACCCAAAGCATCAGGAACTGCTCCTTCCGGATTAAAAGAACCTATATCTAATGTTTTAACACGTCCTGTATTAGATAGTTCCACTCCCGGCTGATTGCCCCATTCGTCAATAGGACGATCGGCAAAACGCCAATTGGCTCCTGCAGGGAAAGACTCTCCCTGATATTTCCAATTCGGACCATCCATATTTATCCAGATATTGTACAAGGCAAGATAGTCCTTTATAGAGCGCATATTCTCCGGATAAGTTACAGTAAAAGACGCTTGGGTATACATAACCGGGGCAACATTGACATAAGTATCTTTCAAATCACCAGCCAACAACATATTAGTGCGTTTATCACTATACAACATATAGCGAGTAATTTCATATTCACCAGCCTCCCATGTAGAAACAGTATCAGTATGCAGGTATTTCTCACCCTTTTTTGTATATACTTTAAATGAGTGATAATCAACACGTTCACTAGAGCCTTTCTTTTTATAATAAAGATCAACTTCTGCTATATCATCATAACTAAATAGTTCTGGATCTTGATCGAATGCTCTGGTTACTCCTTGGTTTGCTTTATCTGTTTCTTCCTTATAATTAGAAAGGTCTTTAAGAATATCAAAGTAAACCTTCCCATATACAGAAGATTTTACTTGAAGATTGACTTCAGTCACATGCCCATTAGATATAGAAAAAGGAACAACCTCATCCAAATAAACCGTCATTAACATTTCGGGGGTTTCCGCACCAGGTTTAGCCGTGCCATACAGAATATAACTTTGCATTTTATATTCTCCAGCACGTAGTTCCAACTTTTCAGATTCTAATCCTAGTTCTGCAGCACCTTCTGCAGAACTTAAATTCAAAGACTGAGTCACAGGTAAATCTCCATATAACATGGATACCTCTACCTTCCTAACATTGGAGAGACTTAGTCCTCCTGCGCGTGTCGCAGTCGAAGTTTGTGGAGCAACCATCAGTTTTAAATATCCTGCTGTGCCATTGGAAGATATCACATCATCATCCGAACAGCCGGCAATCAATACCAAACAGAGCATTGCCGTACACAATCCATATATTTTTCTTAATAGATTCATTATTTTATTTAAACTATAACGTTTTCTGAATTAATTTGCAGTTTGGACTAATGTAAAATGAACTAATACATATCCTGGATTTGTTCCATCATTCGCAACAATAGCATACGTATATTGACGTTCCTCTCCGGTTTTGTTCTCTCCAACCTCAAATACTATCTTCTCCTCAGATATGAAAGTACCAGTACCCCAATTTATAAGCATAGGTGAAATAGTAAAATCATAATCATCTTCCTTATTCAGTACCTGATGATCCTCAATAGATAAATCCTTACCAACAATAAAACTAGGTTGAGCAGCTTCCATGTCTAATCCTTCATAAGAATACTCATATTTTTTACCTGCCGCCGGTACATTTATTACAACGTTATTACCATCTAAGCCTTCACACCAGAATTGGCTAAAATCCAACTTTTTGCCTTTTTGACCGATAATAAGCATATTATCTCGAAGCCCTTCTCGCAATTCATCATTTCCATCAAACAAAGAATATACATCAGGATATTCTGTTCCAGAAACTATGAATATAGCACAGAAACGATCTTCAAGCGGTGTTGGATCACTCCATTCATCCGTTCCACGCTCACCCACACTAAATATAGAAGTTGTTTTACCCAGCTTAACACGAGTAAGTTCCGACTCATTATGGTTCATCCACCAAATCTCACTAGTATACACTCTATCCATATTAGCATCATATTTAACAGCATATATTGCAATGTCATCGGCGTCACTAGCTGTAATTTCAACTTTCATATCACTAAAAGATTCTTCCTGATTAGTCCAGGTACCATCTGCATTAAACATAAAATATGGATACATATCTGAAGGATCATTATCCTTGAAAACTGAGCGATCGTAAGTTACATATTTACCACCGACTCCTGCAAACTCAATTGGTAATTCTATATTATCCAACTTAGTATCAGTTGTAGCATCTTTGAAAGTTAAAACAGCATTCAATTCATCTGTGTCAATTTCACTATTTTTTAGAACCAATTTAATTCGAGTAGAAACAGGCAAAAATTTAGCCGATTGATTATCCCCCAGTACCTCAACAGATTCAACAAATTCTGGTTTTTCGTCAAAATCCCATGCTACATTTGAATATACAGTAGCAAGACCTATATACTCACCATCTCCATTTTGATTAATCAATTCTACTTTATCCACATCAAATGTCAAAGATGGAGTAATTCCTTTAAAGTCCAATTGATAATCGACAGTAGCAGGTGTACGAGTTGCTGATGTATATTCAAAATGAGCCACAGCACTTTGTGCCCCATATTTTCCAGTCTCATAAAGTTTATCAAAATCAGCATAGAAAGTCACTGTATAAGAACCATCTTCATTAGCATCCGCTGCTTTTGAATAGCTCAGCCAACTCTTATCTGTGTTTACAGTCCAATCATAATTACTTGTAACATTTACAGTCGCAACAAAAGCTTTACTATCATCACTTATTTGAATATTATCAAAAGTCTGTCCGTTTTGACTAGCGCTTGAGAAAAACAGAATAGTACCTTTAGATGCCTGCTTCACAGAAATAGTTGCTTCTTTTCCTGTACTTTTATCTTTAATGGTAATTGTAGCAGGGCGAATATCAAAACTTTCATTCTCATGAATAGTTGCTGTAAGAGTGATATCACCAGCAGATCCTGTTAATTTATTCAACTTCAACCAAGTAGCACTAGAGGCTGCTGTCCAATCACTACCAGCTGTAAAATTAATATCAATAGTAGACCCTTCTGATAAACAGGTAATCTTATCAATAGTATTCAATTGAATGCCGGAAGCCGAGGAACTACCACCTTCATTTTTTTCATCGTCCCCACATGCTGCAAACGCAACCATTACTACGCATAAAGCGAGAAGCTGACGCAAATAAATCATTGTCGTTTTCATATTATCTATATTAAATTAGTACTTATTCAATTTAAAAGTCGAAGTATAACTGGAGAAACCACGTGTTGCAGCTCCATTGTTATTATCAGCTTCTTCATCAGCATCAATACATTCGAAAATATACTGATATACACCGAAGCTACCGATTTGCGGTACATAAGCCTCGAGAATCAGCACAAAGAAATTATCGAAAGTATTGAAATAAGAAGGATATTGTTCTACCGAACGTACCCATACATATCCATAGTTACTTTCACGGAAAGCCGCTTGTTCAGGAACCGTTATTCTCAAGTCCAAAGGATCTTTCTCATCAAAAATAATACGAATTTTTTCTGAAGACGATTCACCAAACATATCCGTCAATATCAGTGTATGATCATCTTTCTTATATCCATGAGCAGAATATTGTCCCATACTGCTATCGAACGGGAAAGAAGCAAGCATTATCAGATTCACCTTGTCGTCCTCCTTCTTTATTTTCAAGAATTCATTCATCTTGAACGGAGGACACTTCACTAAATCCACACGTGTAGTATTCCCATATAAATTCCATTCCTGTGCTTTAGGTTCAACTAAACGTAAACTTACAACCAGACTATCTTCACGTGCAATGTTTGTATAATGTCCTTTCAAACTGACATTTGCGACACGCTCACCGGCCTTTATCGTTATATTATTAGAATTATCAACGAAATCGAAATGGAGTCCACGAACAGCAGTTGATTTTTCATTGACAATCTCTACAGCGTAATTGCGGTCATAATCGGCTGTTGTAGTAGCAGCCACCGGCACACTAAAGGTTTCTTCCTTATCCTGTACAGGCATCGTATAAACCGTATCAGAGAACATCACATATTCAGGTCCCGAATATGTAATCCCTTCATCCGACTGACAAGCTACCATAATAACAGCCGCTACCGGAGTCGCCAACAGAAGATTCAAAAATTTCTTCATATACATTTAATCTGTTATATGTTTTGATTAATTATTACTAGCATTACCAACCACCAAACCATTGGTTGCTTCTATCTCATGTTTTGGAATAGGCCAAGTAGTGAAACGATACTTTGCATCTGTATATTTCACTTCCATTTCATTATTATAAGGCCCTTGTAAACTGTATAGTTGCTTCTGACGTTTGATAGGATCATGCCAGCGTTTCAAGTCGGACAGGCGGAAACCTTCCAAATATAATTCACGAGCACGTTCGTTCTTTATTTCCTTCAGCAAATCATCACCGGAAACACCTAATGAACCAAAGCCACTGATGCGCTTACGCATTACCGAAGAGAGGTCTTTCTGAGAATTTTCATCATCATTCAACCAATAATAGGCTTCTGCACGTACCAAATAAACTTCCGAAAGACGAAGAGGTTTCGGCATATTAACAAATCTGGGGATATCTCCTCCATCAAGATCTGTATTTCCCGGGTATTTGGTAATGAGATACACTTCGTCACCATTTACATCTTTTGTTGGTGTGCAAAATATAGAAGCACGCTTATCATTCTCATCATATAAGTCCAAGATTGCTTCTGCAAAATGATATCTGGGATTATAGGTCGAATTATTATACGACAATAGTTCTTTTCCTAATGCACCACCATAACTAGTAGAACTCATGCCTATTTTCCAAATAACCTCGTCACTTGCATCACGCATCCACATCACTTGATAATCCGTGTAATATTTAGAGTCAATAACAAAAGCATTATTGATTGCATCCGAAAGTTCATACACTCCCAACTTAATCACTTTTGTAGCAGCTTCTACTGATTTCTTCAAATATTCATTATTTCTATCACGCTTTAAATCCCCCATTCCCATATACATATAGATACGTGCACGAAGAGCATATACAGCTCCCTTACTGAAATAATGACTATCAGCCACTGTACGTGAATCCGGTAAGTTATCTTCGGCACTCTTCAAATCACTGATAATCTGATTATAGGATTCACGCAAGGTAGAGCGTTTTACCTTCGGAACATCATCCCGATAAGTAGTAGGAAGACAGATACCCATATTTTCCGTATCGGCATTTACCGAAGTCATCGGTTCACAAAACAAACGGATCAGTTCTGCATAAGCCATGGCACGTGCAAAATATACCTCGCCCAAACGCTTTTTGAAATTATCTTTGTCGGCAGTCGTTTTCAAATTAACCTCTACCTGATCCTTATAGTCAAGGAAAAAGTTACAACGGGCTACAATTGTATAAAGTCCATTGTATACAGCAATTATCTCATCTGTTGTAGACTTAATATCCCATTGATAAATATTAGTATAGAATCCATTATTAGTATTCAAAGCAGCATAAGCCATATCCGCCTGAATATCGGGGAGCAAAGTCATGTAGCCACTATATAATGCACTATTTTTAAATGCACTATAAATGCCCACCACCCATGCATCGCAATCGTCTATCGTACGCAATGCCTCATGTTCAGGAACGGCACTATCTGGTGTCAAATCCATATCACAAGAGGTCGTAGTAAACACCAGCGACATCAATAAGAATAGTATTTTTACTTTTTTCATTTTATGTATTATATTAATGTATAGAAAAACGCCTAGAAACCAACTTCTAATCCAATAGAGAACTGACGTGACATCGGATAAGCTGCCTGATAATAATTAGCAGTAGATTCCGGATCCATGCCTTGGAACTTAGTCCACGTAAATAAGTTCTGGCCTTGTGCGAACACTCGTACGCGATCAATAATCTTAGTAGGTTTCAGTAAATTCTTCGGTAACTCATAAGATACACTCAAATTTTTCAAACGAAGGAAAGAAGCATCTTCCAATATTCGATCATCAAATTGCATCGGGACATCATAACGGGGCATTGTTACCATATCACCCGGCTTCTTCCAACGATCAGTCAACAGTCTTCTTGACATATTATAGCTCGAATAAACCGCTGCATTCTCACTGAAGTAACGGTCATTATTCATCATATAACGATCTGCGACCCAACTAAACAGCGCGGAAACAGTCACACCTTTCCAAGAAAGTGTAGTACCGAATCCTCCTTGCCAGGGAGCATTGCAGCTTTTACCTATCAGTACCTTATCCTCTTCTTTAAATTCATTCGTTATTTTTCCATTTTTATCATACCAAAGTGCATCACCATTAGCCGGATTTACACCGGCATAACGATTCAGATAGAATTCGCCATACGAATGTCCGACTTTAAGGTAAAGAGCAGTAGAACCCAAATCGTACTCATCACGTCCATCATACAATTCCGTGATTTCATTCATATTATAAGATGCATTTGCAGAAATATTCCAACGAAAATCTTTCAATCGAAGAACATCGATATCAAAAGAAAGATCGACACCACGATTGACCATTTCTCCCATATTGCTCCAACGGCTTGTATAGCCACCCACTGCCGATACAGGTACTTCCATCAACATATCATTAGTCTGCTTATTATAAAATTCTGCAACCAAATTTAGTCGATCAAAGAAACCTAATTTTAAAGAAATATTGGTTGTTAACGTTTTCTCCCAAGTTAGTTTTTCGTTCCCTTTAGAATAAGGAGCTATACCTGTCATATCAACATCATTAACAATACCATAAATCGGCCCTCCAGCAACCAGTGCAAGATGCTCATAAGCAGGAATTGATGAGTTACCAGAAGTTCCGATACTAGCAGCAAGTTGAGCATTTGTCAGCCAATCCACATTCTTCAGGCACTTTTCTCCTTTGGCATTCCACATACCTCCCACTGACCAGAAATTAGCCCAACGAGAATCTACACCAAATCGTGAAGAAGCATCACGACGTAAAGAGATATCAGCATAATATCTACTCAGATAATTATATTCAGCACGTCCAAAGAATGAAAGATACCTTGCCTCATTCATCGTATCGGTGTAACTCTCCGCACGTGCAGCAGTCGACATTGTCAACAGATTATCATTGCTTTGTCCACGAGTGACAACAGAGAATCCATCAGACTGGTTATCCACCCATTCCTGACCGACCATGACATTAAAATGATGATCTTCTTTTATATCAAAGAGATAAGTTGCCGTATTTGACCATGTTATATTCGTATAACGTGAGAAAGCGCGTCCAACAGTTCCTTCACCGTAATTAGGTAAATAGGATGGCATTGAAAACATATTAGTACGCATATCTAAAAAGTCAACACCTCCCAATGTTTTGATAGTTAACCCCGGTATCGGACGAAGTTCACCATACGCCGAAGCTATTATTTTCCAACGATTTTTATCTGAAGGATTACTATTCTGGTACTCCAACGGGTTCACATTCGTTCCCAACCAAGTGCCATCATTTATACTTGCAACAGCTCCCGTACTGGCGTAAGGATTCCAATATGGAAGCATAAAACGGGAAGCTGAAATTGGAGTGACAGTATTATAGTCACCATCAACTGCTTCACTATAATCTTCATAAGCAAAAGAAGCATTTGTGCCAACCTTGAACCATTTATTCACTTTTGCTTCTAAATTAGCACGCAAAGTATAGCGCTTATAATCTGAATTCAAAGCGATACCGTCCTGGGAATGAATATTACCGGAAACATAATAGTTGAATCCTCCTTGCGTAGCACCACCTGCTTGTAAATCAATACTAGTAAAAGGAGCGGCATCATTATATACCACATCACGCCAATCAATATTGGTACGTTCCAATAATTCACGATCATACGTACCCGCCTTTCTTATACCGATTTCTTCTTCATAATTAAGGCGTTCAGTTGTATTCATCAAATCCCATTTTCCATAAGCCAGTTTAGAGATACCATATTGTGCACGAGCCACAATATTTCCATTCGTACCGCTTCGGCCACGCTTCGTTGTGATTACCACTACACCATTGGCAGCACGCGCACCATATATAGAGGTAGAAGAAGCATCTTTCAACACAGAAACACTCTCAATATCATTGGGATTGATTGCTGAAAAAACATCAGCAGTAATAGCAATGCCATCCAAAATAAAAAGTGGAGTTGTTCCCGCATTAATAGAATTCACTCCTCGAATCTGAAAGTCGGCAGATGCACTAGGCTCACCACTACTGGAAATTACCTGAAGTCCCGGCGTTTTTCCCTGTAAAGCCTGATCGAAACTAGGAGCTGGTACATTCTCCAACTGATCGGCCCTTACTACCGCCATGGAACCGGTTATAGTTCCTTTCTTCCGAACACCATAGGCTACAACTACAACCTCATCTACCTGCTGTGCGTCACTCTCCATCTTCAAATCGAGACGAGTAGAAGCAGTTACCTGCTTCTCTATCGTTTTCATTCCGATGTAAGAAAACTGCAAAGTGGCGGGAGATTTCGTCACTTTAATACTGTAATTACCATTTACATCGGTAATTACTCCGTTTGATGTACCTTTCTCTGCAATCGACACGCCAATCATCGGTTCGTTATCTTCCGATGAAATGATATGCCCAGTTACCTGATACCCACCCTGTGCAAAAAGCAACAGGGGGATATTTGTCAGAGTAAAGAGTACAAACAAGAGAATTGATTTTCTCATCTTTGATACTTAAAATTAAAATTAATGAAATTGATTTATTTTTATAGATTCATCTACTAATGAAATACGTATATGGTATCTTTACGTATAAAATAATACCTCCTCTCCCACAGACCAATTTTAAAGCATAACTTTTCATTGACCTTGGGCAGAAATACTTTTTTCTAAAAATAGAATGGGAAAAAACTAACTTGGCTGATTTTTAATATTACGCCAAATATCCGAATAGATTTTTCGTGTTACTGTTGTGTGAATCGAATGTATGTCCATCTGCTCTCTTAAATTATAAATTCAAAACCAATATTACTTGTTCCGTTCAGGTGCTAAGAACTTCCAATTACGTTCTATTTGGCTACAAATATAAATATTATAGTTAAACAAAAGAAACAAAAAGTCGCAAATTTTATACCAAATTTCCACTTATATCTTTTTAACACTAAACAAAGCCTACATAGAATACAAAAGGCACAAAAAACCAAGCTTATCGTAAAGGGTACACCCATTAGCTTTCATTTTGACAAGCATATTAATTGTCTAAACAACAGTATTATAGTACATACCAAGGACCTCATTGAGAGGATTCACCATAGAAAAGATAAATATTCAAAACTATTTTCCTATTTTTGCACTCATTATATATAAAAAGGTATAAGATGAACTACGGATTCGTGAAAGTAGCAGCAGCCGTGCCACACGTGAAAGTGGCCGACTGTAAATTCAATGTAGAGAGAATAGAAAGCCTGATTGCAGTAGCCGAAGGAAAGGGAGTGCAAATCATCATTTTTCCGGAAATGAGTATTACCGGATATACTTGCGGCGATTTGTTCGGTCAACAGCTTTTGCTGGAAGAAGCTGAAATGGGATTAATGCAAATTCTGAATAACACGCGCCAATTGGACATTATTTCTATTGTTGGTATGCCGGTAGTTGTCAATTCGACGGTTATTAACAGCGCAGTAGTTATCCAGAAAGGAAAAGTACTAGGCGTTACCGCCAAAACTTATCTCCCTAACTATAAAGAGTTCTATGAGCAACGTTGGTTCACCTCCGCGATTCAACTAACAACAGAGAATGTACGTCTATGCGGACAAATTGTTCCCATAGGAGCTAATTTGCTTTTTGAAACTTCAGATACTACTTTCGGAATTGAAATTTGTGAAGATCTATGGTCCACGATTCCTCCCAGCTCATCGCTAGCTTTACAAGGGGCGGAAATCCTATTCAATATGTCGGCAGACAATGAAGGTATCGGAAAACACAATTATCTGTGTTCTCTCATCAGTCAACAGTCTGCACGCTGTATCGCAGGATATGTCTTTTCATCTTGCGGTTTCGGAGAGTCTACTACTGATGTAGTCTTTGCTGGGAATGGATTGATTTACGAAAATGGAAGTCTGCTTGCACGTAGTGAGCGATTCAGCATGGAAGAACAGCTTATTATCAGCGAGATTGATGTAGAACGTATACGCGCAGAACGTAGAATCAACACAACTTTCGCGGCTAATCAAGCTAATTTAAGAGACAAGAGAGCAGTCTCTGTTGCCACAGAATTTGTAAACAGTAAAGAACTAACCCTCACCCGAAGTTTCCATCCACATCCATTTGTACCACAAGGGAAAGAACTAAACGAACACTGTGAAGACATTTTCGCTATTCAGGTAGCGGGATTGGCACAACGGCTTGTCCACACAGGAGCCAAGACTGCCGTAGTAGGAATTTCCGGTGGATTGGATTCAACGCTTGCACTACTTGTCTGCGTGAAAACGTTTGATAAACTAGGATTATCCAGAAAAGGAATTCTTGGAATCACAATGCCCGGTTTCGGAACGACTGACCACACCTACCATAATGCTATCAACCTGATGAAATCATTAGGAATATCTATTCGTGAAATTAGTATTAAAGACGCTTGTATTCAACATTTCAAGGATATAGACCATGATATAAATGTGCATGATGTCACTTACGAAAATTCACAGGCACGCGAACGTACACAAATCTTAATGGACGTGGCCAATCAAACCTGGGGAATGGTAATAGGTACAGGAGATTTATCAGAACTTGCTTTAGGATGGGCAACATATAATGGCGATCACATGTCTATGTATGGCGTTAACGCAAGCGTCCCCAAAACACTCGTAAAATATCTGGTACAGTGGGTAGCAGAAAATGGTGTGGACGAAGATTCAAAAACCACATTGCTTGATATAGTGGATACTCCTATCAGTCCGGAACTGATTCCGGCAGACGAAAACGGAGAAATCAAACAAAAGACGGAAGACCTAGTCGGTCCTTACGAACTACACGACTTCTTCCTTTATTATTTCCTACGTTTCGGTTTCCGCCCTTCAAAGATTTATTATCTGGCAAACATCGCATTCAAAGGTAATTATGATGAAGAGACAATCAAGAAATGGCTGGCTATCTTTTTCCGCCGCTTCTTCAATCAACAATTCAAACGTTCCTGCTTGCCTGATGGTCCTAAAGTAGGCAGTATTTCTATCAGTCCGAGAGGGGATTGGCGAATGCCGAGCGATGCAAATTCAGCCATGTGGCTTAAAGAAATAGAAGCTTTATAGGCATCCTATTAATAGGCTTGTGCCACCCCATTGGCACAACTGTGCCAACGGCATGGCATAGTTGTGCCAATGCGATGGCACGGTTGTGACAGCGCGGTAGTACAAACAGGGTACTAGTACGATCCTCCAACAGTCATCACTTCTCTTTTTATTCGTTCAATATCAGCTTCCCTGATTCTTCTAATAATGTTTTTATAAATACGATGAAAGCCAAAGCCTCCGTCAGTCATTTCACGAATTGCATCTTCTTTGGAGACATTCTGGAATATAATACGGTAAAGAGCACACACGGCTCCTGTACGGTCAGAGCCATGATGACAATGAATGACAATGGGCGATTTACGATTCTTTATGATGCGCAATGCAGTTATCAGCTGTTCCTCATCTACCGAGTGCGCTTTCATCTTTACTCGATGAAGTTTCACAGTCGTTCCTGTCGCCTCATCATTGTCACTATGTCTATTACGAAGATTAAGAGACTCCCCAATACCATATTTTTCGAGAGCTTTAAAGTCCGAGTGTGAAGGTTGTTCGGAACGATATACACCTGAATCTATCTTATATAAATTATTCAGTTTACTATCGGGAAGAGTAATCTTCTCTGCTTTCAGGTTTTGACTAAAAAGAGAAATAGAAAAGATTACTCCCCAAAGTAGGCTTAACAGGATTCGTTTCTGCATAAGTCTGTGTATTTAAGAAATCAGAGTACCCCTTTGCTGGAAGGAAGTTCAAAATGATAGATATCTCTCTTAATTGCCATTTTCAAGGCACGTGCAAGGGCTTTAAAAATTCCCTCTATCTTATGATGCTCATTCTGCCCTTCTGCTTTGACATTCAGATTCATTTTTGCAGCGTCGCTCAATGACTTGAAAAAATGAAGAAACATTTCCGTTGGCATCTCTCCTATTTTCTCGCGCTTAAACTCAGCATCCCATACTAACCAAGGGCGACCACCGAAGTCTAGACAAACTTGACAAAGACAATCATCCATAGGCAGTGCATAGCCATAGCGCTCAATCCCACGCTTACTACCTAAAGCCTGATTAATACACTCCCCTAAAGCAATAGCAGTATCTTCGATAGTATGATGTTCGTCTACCTCCAAATCTCCTTTTACACGAATCGTTAAATCCATACCGGAGTGTTTTCCGATCTGTTCGAGCATGTGATCGAAAAAGCCAAGCCCGGTGGAAATATCGCAAATGCCGCTTCCATCAAGGTTCAAGGCAACATAAATATCCGTTTCTTTCGTTGTACGACGAACCTCTGCTTTTCGTTCACCGGCAAAAAGGAACTCGGCTATCTGATCCCAGTCTGTTGTTGCAAGTGCACAAACATTCTCCAGTCCTTTTTCTTTCAAGCTTTCTGTTGAGTCCTGCAAATAAATGGCACGACATCCCAAATTCTTAGCAAGTTCCACGTCAGTGGGACGGTCACCAATCACAAAACTTCCGGCAAGATCGTAGTCAGGATTATCAATATACTTTGTCAGCATTCCGGTACACGGTTTACGGGTCGGTGCATTATCCTCGGGAAAACTACGGTCAATCAAAATATCATCAAACGCAATCCCCTCTCCTGCCAATGTTTTCAACATCAAATTATGAGCAGGCCAAAATGTTTCTTCCGGGAAAGATGAAGTGCCCAGTCCATCCTGATTAGTAACCATTACAAACTCGAAATCGAGTTTACTGCGGACAAAGCCCAGATTACGGAATACTTTCGGGTAAAATTCTAGTTTTTCCAACGAATCGAGCTGATAATCAACAGGCGGTTCAATGACCAATGTACCATCTCTATCTATAAATAATACTTTCTTCTTCGTGTCCATTATCCTTCATATTTTCTAAGAGCAGCCAATAACGTATTGTTCTCTATCCGGGTGCCCACTGTTACACGCAAACAGTTACAGCAAAGTGAAACCGAATGGCGATTGCGCACGATGATACCTTCACCTACAAGATAATTGTATATTTTCACCGCATCCGTCACTTTAACCAGAAAAAAGTTCGCATCAGACGGGAACAGTTTGATGGTGCAAGGTAATTTCTCAAATTCTTCTTCCAGATAATCACGTTCTTCCTTCAACGTTTTAACCCAACGTTCTATTTCATAATGTTTATGCAACATAGAAATAGCTTGTTGCTGAGTCAGTTGATTGACATTATAGGGATATTTGATTTTGCTCAGGATACCGATTATTTCTACTGACGCAAATGCCATTCCCAAACGAATGGCAGCACATCCCCATGCTTTGGAGAATGTCTGGAATATAACAAGATTCGGGTACTTATCCAATTCTTCCAGAAAAGAAGGTGCATCGGAGAAATCACTATATGCCTCATCCAGTATTACCAATCCTTCAAACTCGCAAAGGAGTGTTTCTATTTCAGACCGAATCAAATCGTTTCCTGTTGGATTATTCGGTGAACAAAGGAAAATCAGCTTGGTATGTTCATCGGCAGCTGCCAATAATTTATTTGCCGAAAACTGAAAGTTATCATCCAACAGCACTTTCCGGTATTCCACATCGTTCACATCGGCACACACCTGATACATTCCGTAAGTAGGGTCGATAGCGACCACATTATCTTTACCCGGCTCGCAGAATGCACGAAATACCAAATCAATAGCCTCATCACTGCCATTTCCCAGAAAAATATGTTCGGGAGACACTTTCTTTATTTTCGACAGCAGTGTTTTCAGTTCACACTGCATAGGGTCCGGATAACGGTTATGAGGTGTATTGTACGGATTCTCGTTTGCATCCAAAAAGACAGAAGCCGTATAACCTTTATATTCATCACGAGCCGAAGAGTAAGGTTTCAACTTCCAAATGTTCGGGCGGGTTAGTTCTTGTAACGTTTTCATCAGCAATACTCTTTTAGTTTTCAGTTATTACTTATTAATTGCTTTAAGGCGGATAGTGACGGCATTCTTATGTGCGTCCAAATGTTCATTGGCGGCCATTTCTTCGATAGCCGGACCGATGGTCTTTATCCCTTCCGGAAGGATTTCCTGGAATGTAATCTTACGGATAAAGCTATCCAGACTTACACCGCTATATGCTTTCGCGTATCCATTAGTCGGCAAGGTATGATTGGTGCCGGAAGCATAATCGCCCGCACTCTCAGGAGTCAAAGCACCTAAGAAGACAGAACCGGCATTAGTGACCCGTTCGGCTACTTCCATATAGTTTTCCGTTTCCACAATCAAGTGTTCGGGAGCATAAGCATTCGTGAGTTCCAATGCTTCATCGATATTTCTAACCAGAATTAGTTTACTGTTTTCCAACGATCTGGAGGCAATTTCACGACGAGGCAATTCAGCTAATTGACGTTCTACTTCAGCCATAACTTCCGTTTGCAGTTTCTCGGAAGTTGTAATCAACATAGCTTGGCTATCCACTCCATGCTCTGCCTGAGACAATAAATCCGCAGCTACAAAAGCCGGATTTGCCGATGCATCAGCCAAAACCTCTACTTCCGATGGACCCGCAGGCATATCAATAGCTACATCACGCAAGCTGACCAATTGTTTGGCAGCTGTCACATATTGGTTTCCGGGACCGAAGATCTTATATACTTTAGGTACGCTTTCTGTTCCATAGGCCATAGCAGCGATAGCTTGCACACCACCTGCTTTGAAAATCTTGCTCACTCCCGCCAGTTGAGCAGCAAAAAGAATAGCCGGGTGAATATTTCCTTCTTTATCAGGAGGAGTACAAAGTACGATCTCTTTGCATCCTGCAATTTTTGCGGGAACAGCCAACATCAATACGGTTGAGAAAAGCGGAGCAGTTCCCCCCGGGATATAAAGCCCGACTTTCTCAATCCCCACTGCTTTCTGCCAACAGGTTACACCGTTCATCGTTTCTACCTTCTTTCCGACAAAGCGTTGAGCTGAGTGAAATGTTTCGATATTCTGTTTAGCCAAAGAGATAGCGGCTTTCAATTTATCACTCACCAATGTTTCGGCTACCCGTATTTCTTCAGGAGTAACAACAAGTGAGGACAAGGTTACTTTATCAAAGGTTGCTTCATATTCGAGTACAGCTTTATCACCTTCTGCCCTTACCTTGTCTATAATGGAACGAACTGTGTCAAATAGACTTTCCGTATTCAGTGCCGGACGTTTCAAGAGTTCCGTCCACTGGTCTTTTGTAGGGTATTTAATTACTTTCATTCTTCAGCATAGATTATTTATTTCCACGTATTTTACACGATCATCTTTTCAATCGGCAATACCAGAATACCTTCTGCGCCCAAAGCTTTCAACTTTCCGATAATCTCCCAAAAACGTTTCTCGTCCAATACTGTATGAACCGAACACCAGCCTTCCTGCGCTAATGGCATGACAGTAGGACTTTTCATACCCGGCAAGACGGCAATAATTTCTTCCAGTTTATCCTTCGGAGCATTCATCAATACGTATTTCTTATCTTCTGCTGTTTTCACCGCATTCATGCGGAACAGTAATTCATTCAACACTTCTTTCTTCTCATCGCTCATGTTCTTGTTACCAATCAGTAGAGCTTCAGATTTCATGACCACCTCCACTTCTTTCAAACGGTTGCTGACCAAAGTAGAGCCGGAACTTACAATATCAAAAATAGCATCAGCCAGTCCAATGCCCGGAGATACCTCTACGGAACCGGTAATAACGTGAATTTCTGCATTCACGCCCTTTTCCTTCAGGAAATTACGAAGAATAACAGGATAAGAAGTGGCAATTTTCTTTCCATTAAACCATGATAATCCCGGATATTCCAAATCTTTCGGCATAGCTAGTGACAAACGGCATTTGCTGAATCCCAAGCGTTTAATGATTTCAGCATCTTCTTCTTTTTCCATAAATTCATTTTCACCGACAACACCCAAATCGGCTACACCGGTAGCTACTGTTTGTGGAATATCATCATCACGAAGGAATAATACTTCAATAGGAAAATTGGAAGACTGCACCAACAAGGTACGTTTAGTAGTACTCAACTTGATATCCGACTCTTCTAAAAGTGCCATTGTCTCTTCAAAAAGACGTCCTTTGGCCTGTACTGCAATTCTTAACATGATCTTATTTAATTATTTATTATTAATTACTATTCGAATTAAGGGAATAAAAAAAGGCTTACCGTATTCGGCAAGCCTTTGTTATCGTTATATAGAGTATACACAATATCATCTATGCCCACCGAGTTATTCGTTAGGAAAATGATGATGATGATGTGTAGCTGTATATTTCATATTTCTTTTATTAACTGCGACAAAAGTAAAGCATTTGTTTCATACTTCCAAACATTTATCACAAAAACTTGAGTTTTTATTTCAAATTAAAGGTAGTATTTCTTCCGGCTCTACATCACAGTGCAAAAAATGCATTTCGCTTTTCGCCTTTTCCTGTGAGAAAGTAAAGTAGGTACAAACTGCCTCCGTACATACTTCATTATCCTTATTATATAGCTTAGCTTCGATGATAACAATGTTTCTTTTTATTTCCTTGATAGCAGCCCGCAGTACAACGTGAGAATCTTTCGTATCGACAGACTTCCGGTAACGAGTTTCCATTTTAGAAGTTACTCCCGTTGTCTGCAATTTACGCAACACAACCCAAGCACAAATTTCATCTAATAAAACAGCTTGAATACCGCCGTGCAAAGTGTCAATCCAACCCTGATATTCAGGACGCGGTTTCCAGATACTCACGATTTCGTCACCGTCTTCATAAAATTCCATTCTTACTCCGGCTTCGTTATTGGGAGCACAACCAAAACAATTGTATCCTTCCAAACCTTTCCAAGGATTTATTATCTTCTTCATAATTCTCTCCATTATTTAGTTTTACTTCCCAAATATAGGCAAAATATGAAAAAGACGAATCATTTCCATAGATTTACTTTCGGATACAGCGGATAGAAAAAGCCTTTCTTTCAACAGCTGATGTGGCCGTTTCCATAGTATTTGCATTGCTTTTCAAAAAAAAGACAGATTCAGCCATTTCCGTATTTGTATCATCCAGTGTCCAATATCCTAAAAACTTGCCTTCTAAAACACTTAGATCCGGATAAGAATACATTCCTACAGGAAGTCCGTTAAAACCTGAATCATTGTTAACGGGCAACACTTCTGCCCCGTCTATAGATACCCATTCACCCGATTTCAATAAAGAAACATCCCCTTTCAGGTAAGAATTTAAGATATTCCAGTCCTCCCAATTTGGAATATTCCAATGGAGTGGCAAGAAATCAGGAGATAATGCTACACTAGCGGTATAAAGGTAATTATTTGTACAGGATAGCAAATACCCGACAGCATTTTCAGTAACTTCATTCAATTTCGGAATTTCATCACCATTCGCAAACAAAGCTGCTTCCAGATTATTCCGCATCCAATACTGTGTTCCGATTTTCACCAACGGATAATTATGAATTACTCCTCCACGTACATCACGAGCCACATCATCTAATGCTAATACCTGTAACACATCATCTGCCTCTGTTATTGACAAAGTAACTTTTCCGTTTGCCAATACATAAATATTATTATAAACAGGCAAAGTCCCGGCAATATAAGTCAACGAATGCTCATCTATATTCCACGACACTTTACCACCATGCACCTTACCAGATTGCCCTAGAAGTTGAACTACCACTCCTTGAGATAAATCAGCAGTAGCATCATTCTTCATCGGATAAGCAACTATTGCCTGAGAAGAAAAGTACGGAGTCACCAGATATTCCTTACATATTTCAGCCACCTGTTTTCCTGCGTTCAAGACTTTATATACATTCGATTTTGCAAACGTCAATTTCGACACATCTATATATTTATGAAGATTTTCCGATTCGGCATGATCAGTTTCATCACCTTTCCAATCGCTAATTTCTCCACTAACTTTGTTCATCAAAATATCCTCAGCAGCTACAAAAGTTATTTCCAGCTCTCTTTGTTTGCCTTCCTGCAAATTCAGAGTTGAAGGTAACAAGCTAATATACTGTTTGCCTTCAACTTCCAGCGTCACATACTGATATCCGGCCATAACCTCTTGCGGTATCAAGATAAGTTCTTTCCCTATCAACTTCTTTTCAGCCTCTATCTGCCATACTCCGGCCGGGATAATAACATTTTCTTCCGAATAATCGGAATAAGACTGCTTCTGAAAATCATATATTGCTTTTGTATAAAAGCCACTAACCGAAAGGTGGGGATCAGCTGCCAATAAATCTTCCACATTGCCACCTTCACCCGGCACAATCGCTATCTTCAGACGAAAAAACTTATGATTATAAGTCAAAGGAATGGCATCTATGCTTGCAGAAACACCGTCTCGGATAGCAACCAAAAAATCAGAACGAGAATAATCAGCAGCAACCTCTTGATTTGTTTCTACTGATACCGACATCGTGCTCTCTCCTATCGCCACTCCCTCTTGCCGATAAGGATAATAGCTCACTAAATTAAGGGTCACTCCGTCATCCGGATAATATACCAACTCATCCGACAGAAACTCGCCTCCGGAAGAACGAACAAAATGAAGATTATCTACATAGCGTTCCTCCTGCATTGTAGTGGAACCCGCAAGTGCGAATAAACCGACTCCTTCTCCTTCTTCAAAACTATTACCGACAATACGAGTATTAGTCAATTCATGTATGTCAGTTACAAACTTCAATGGAATATTTCCATCAGCAATTATCGCTTCATTTTCTTCCGAAATGTGGTTCACACAAGCAGTCAGCAAGATAGAGAAAATAGCAAAAGAACCTATGTTCTTGGGTAAATAATGAAATACTTTCATCTTATTTTTTATTAATTTCCCATTAGAAATCTCTGATAGAACAGAAAGAATGACATAAGAGAAAGTATTAGCTTGCGGTTATGAGATACTATACAACACGTCTGTTGCAACTGTAGAATCTTGATTCCAGCACTTCATTTTGAAATGCAAGGGACGAAAGTATACATTATAATTCAGTTAGAGAATATTTTTATTTGGAAAGTTTTATATTTTTATTTAAATACTAAATAATCAATAACTTACAAAAAACTGATATATGTCAGAGATTTCCTACTTCACCTTATTATATTAGCAATCTGATGATTCTCAAAAAGAATAACCGACCTCTACCCCTGCAATATGCTTACCTCGCGAAGATTCATATTGATAACAATAAAAAGCATCAAGAGACCAGCGCTTAGTTAAATCAATCTCTATTCCGGGACGATACCTTAAACGAGCTGTCCGCCAAAAAGGTGCATCATCCAAACTTTGATAAATTTCAATAGAGAAATAAGGTGAAACAATTCCTTTTTGGGGAGCATATCCCAACTTCAGCCGGGAACGTAAACGAGTTTCTGATTCTCCACGATCAAAAGTCTGCTGAAACCTTTCCCGCAAAGACATTTTGAGCCATTGATAACGAAAACTGGCCGTAGCTCCAATACGATAACGGTGTCTGAACTTCCACCCTATTTCACCTAAGTTCCGATAATGCGTTTCATAACCAATCTCAAATTTCAAAAACGAAAAGGCACGGTAATCACCTCCGACAGAAATTCCCCAACGGTCAATCGCACTCATATCATCTTCCGTTCTCAATTCCAAATCACCGGAAACAGCAAAGCGGGAGTCAATCTTATGATTTACTTTGAATTTAGTCCAGGTTGTGAAATCATTATCTTGTGCGATCATGGCAGAAGTTGTACCAACAACCAACAACACAAACAATAAAACTCTAATAATTATAAATTTGCTACTCATTGATTTTCGGGTTAAAGTTGCAAAGATAACAAATTATCCTCGGCAAAGAAAAACCATGATACTGAAATAATCCTGAAATAGCATTAGAATGTTCTTTTCAAATATACCATGTCCGTCAACAGTTTGCCTTCTTCATAAATCGGATGATCGTAATTGTCGGTAAAGAAATTCTCTACACGGTGGGAAATGGTAAAACCGCAATGTTCGTAGAAAGATATGGTAGAAGACACATCTCCTGTACCAACCAACATTTCAGTACACTTATCCTGATAATGCTCGAATAGAAATTCAATTAAACGTTTCCCGTATCCCTGACGTTGAAAAAAAGGAACAGTAGCAATATTCTTGATTTCATAAATGCCTTCCCCTTCACGGGTTACTACACAGGCTGCTTTCAATCCGTTGTCATACAGAACGAACATATCGCCACGTTCCAAATACCGGTCTACCATACTTTCTTGTTCATCAGCCAAGAGTAACAATTCGAGGAATTCTTTCTTATCTGAAATTACTTTCTTTATCTCCATGTTTTTAAATATTGAATAGCTCTCCTCGCAAAGATATAAAAATATCACAGTGCAAACAAAAACACCATATAAATAAGTATATCTTTGTAATATGAAAAATCAAAAGCAGAAACAACCTTGTACTATGTGAAAAATACCATTAAATAAGAGCACCGAAAAATTACGGAATGGAATTTTTTACGATGCATAATGACAGATGAGGAGTTTACAAATATTAAGTATGAGTGTATAGGGAATATTCATACAACCGCCTATTATTAATCATTTTTTCTATGTTCCAAAATCGTATTCATATTCTCCAAGGCCCACCCTACTAATCCTTCAATATGAGGAATCAGAGTCCCTCCCGTATCCGTCAAGTTATACTCTACACGAGGAGGTACTTCCGCATACACTTTCCGCTCCACCAATCCATCGGATTCGAGTGTACGAAGAGTGACCGTCAACATTCTCTGAGAAACATCTCCTATTGTCTTATGAATGTCGCTAAAACGCATAGTACCATTGGCATTCAAAGTGATAAGCACCAGCATCGACCACTTATCTCCCAAGCGACTGAGCACATCTCTAACTGGACAATTTCCTGTCGGGTGAAAGTTTTTCATCTTTTAACGTTTTGTATTTAACTGAATTACAACAATAGTTACTTCCATGTAACTTCCTTATTCAGAGGTGCGTTCTTGCTTTTCTCAACAAAGGAAGATACATTTGCATCACAAAAGTAATAAACTTACTAATAATAACTATTGTTTCATTTAAATAATTATGATTATGGCAAAGAAAGTAGCAGTTTTAGCAGTAAATCCGGTAAATGGTTGTGGATTATTCCAATACCTGGAAGCATTTTTTGAAAATGGCATTTCATATAAAGTATTTGCCGTATCGGATACGAAGGAGATTAAAACAAATTCAGGAATCAGTCTGACAACAGATGATGTGATTGCTAATTTGAAAGGACATGAGGATGAGTTTGACGCATTTGTTTTCTCATGCGGAGACGCTGTACCTGTATTTCAGCAGAATGCAGACAAACCTTATAATATAGATCTAATGGAAGTTATCAAAACTTTCGGAGATAAGGGCAAAATAATGATCGGACATTGTGCCGGTGCAATGATGTTTGACTTCACAGGGATAACGAAAGGTAAGAAAGTGGCTGTTCATCCGTTAGCCAAACCGGCTATCCAAAACGGAATAGCTACCGATGAAAAATCAGAGATTGACGGTAACTTCTTTACTGCACAGGATGAAAATACTATTTGGACAATGTTACCACAAGTTATTGAAGCACTGAAATAAAGCCAAATGACAGGAATATATAACAATAAATGTAAACAAACAAATTAACTCAACGCAGTCTGTTTATAGAGAAGCGCGTTCCTTTAAAAGAAACAATGCATTTCTCGGTGTGCAACAGGTCGTTCCTTTTAAAGGAATGACCTGTTGATTTAAAAAGCAAAAACGCCTCATATACGATACTATAAATCAATAAGATAGAATTTTCCGTGACCGATACAGGAATGGGCATTGCTCCTGATAAAGTTAACCAAGTGTTCGACCGTTTTGTAAAGCTGAATACCTTCTCGAAAGGCACAGGCTTAGAGTTGTCTATTTGCAGAAGTATCATCGAACATCTTGGCGGTACTATCGGAGTGATTACCCTATAAGCAGACAGAAGCCATAGAAAAAGCTCCTCAAAAAGAAAATCAAAGTATTACAATCGCAAAAGATAAACTAATAATTCTAATTGCAGAAGACAATGAAAGTAATTACAAACTGTTCGAGTCGATACTAAAATATGATTACCACTTAATACATGCCTGGGACGGACAAGAAGCCGTAAATATGTTCAAGGAATATGGTCCGCAAATTGTATTAATGGATATCATGCAGAAACGCATTATCTTATTGTAAAAGCGAGGCTTAATAATTCAGCCACACCTTGAAAGCCGCTATCTTGTCTTTGCTGACTATGATTTTATCTTTAAATGGTGGCAGGACGTGTACAACCGCCTTACCTAAAAAATAGGGTTCGATACGCTGAATGGCATCTACCGAAACAAGTGTCTGGCGATTGGTTCGAAAGAAGACATCAGGATTCAATTGTTCGCAGAGTTTATCCAAAGCAAAGTCCAAAACATATTCTCTATTATTCTTGGTAACTACAAAAGTGAGCTTGTTCTCCGAATAGAAATAGGCAACATCACTTACCGCCAAAGTAAAAAGTTTATTACCGGAAGAAATAAGAAATCGGGTGCGATATTTTTTATTCTCTACCACCGGAAGCTTCTGCGTATCAGACAAACTTTCCAACACCTCCAGTATCCGGCTCTCCCGATTAAAATCACGGATATATTTCTCTGTGAGACTCTCGAAACGTTCGATAGTCTGCAATAAACGTTCCTGATGAATCGGTTTCAGCAAATAGTCAATGCTATTCACCGCAAAAGCACGGACAGCGTACTCGTCATAAGCGGTGGTAAAAACAATCATACTATCCGGCCGAGCTTGTTCAATCAACATAAATGAATTGCCGTCCGTCAACTGAATATCCAAAAATAAAAGTTCCGGATGAGGATTCACACGAAACCATTCAACGGATTCTTCGATAGTACCGGGCAGAATCATCACCTCCCAATCCGGGCGAAGCGACTGTATCATCTCATGTAGCAAACGTGCCGCCGGCACTTCATCTTCTATTATTGCAGCTTTTATCTTATTCATGAAAGCAAGGGAATTTTTACGGTAAATTTATCAGATTCATTTTCTATCACAATATCCTGATTACAAAGGAGCTTATAACGGGCGGAAAGATTTTTCAGCCCCATTCCCGAAACGACTCCGCATTTTTTTGGCCGAATCGGATTACAGATTATCAGAGTCGGAGGTTCTTCTACATTACACAGCTCGATAACCATTGGTTTCCCCGAATGGATCACATTATGCTTGATTACATTTTCGACCAATAGCTGAAGCGTCAAAGGCGGCATCTTCATCTCTTTCCACTCATCCGGCACATTGTTGTGGACATAAATGCAATCACCCAAACGAACTTGATGAAGAAAAATATATGAATCAAGAAAACCAAGCTCATCCTGCAACGTCACCAATCGCTGATTCTGACACTGGAGAGTATAACGATATACGTCGGAAAGATGTTGTGTGAAGAGTTCTGCATTTTTAGGATTATATCTGATTTCTGAAATCAACGTATTCAAACTATTAAACAGAAAATGGGGGTTTAGCTGGTTTTGAAGAGCTGTATAGCGTGCTATGTTATTTTCTTCCTGCAAAGCAGCCGCCTGTTTCTGCAATTTGAGGGTATGCTGCATAGAACGGTTGGCAAGCAGCAAACCTAAAATCACCAGTTCCACCAACCAAACTAATATCAAGATACGCCACCCGCCATTAGGAAAAACAAAAGGATGTGAAGCACCGACCAAGAATTTGGCAGTTACCAACAATCCATAATTGAGCAGAAAAAACATCAACATCACCATTGTATAAATAAAAATCAGTTTCCAACGACGATGAATATTCACCGAATACTGATTATCTACCCATGTAGTCAGCCGAATAGTAGAATATCCGAGCAAATTGAACGCAAGAATAAAAAACAGAAACATTCCTACCGAATATAACGCATCCGATACTCTATCGGAAAGTTCCGCATAGTTGGCTAGCAGGAAAAAAGAGAAAACGCCTAGCCCTGAAAACAGCGCACTATATGATATACGGTTCAATTTTATATTCATACGATTCTTTTCACACAAAGTTACTGCTTTTTAGCGATAATCATAACTATGGAGCGCTTTTATTAATTCCGAATAATGTCCTTGTGCAGCAGCTTTTGCCTGTACATAGTTCACCTGCGAAGTCTGCCGATAGGTTTGCGCATCAATCACTTCCACCACCGAAACTTTTCCTTCATTGTAGCGTTCTACTGCTTTTGCCTCATTTTCTTCTGCTTTAGCCAGCGAACTTTCACTCAAACGAACACGTTCAATAGCCTGTGACAATGCCTTACGCGCTACACTCACTTCTAATTCCACCCGGTCTACGACTTTATTTAGATTATCTTCCGCCATTCCGATACGGAAGGAAGAAACACGCTTCTCGCTTCTCCGTTTTCCCCATTCAAAAATAGGAACGGACACTTTAGCATAAACAGCGTAGTTTGGGTCTAAATCTTTCTTGAAATTGTATCCGGGAGATGAATAGCTACCTTCTACTCCCACATAGAATTGAGGTTTGAATTGCGAATCATTCAGTTTTTTTGTGCTCTCAGCAATACGAATTTTGTCATAAGCCATTTGTATTTCCGGACGTCCCATCCCGGTAGATAACCACAGAGAATCGCTGACAACTACTATCGGTATCTGCGCATCCAACTCCGTAGGCTGTTCCAGCCGGACACCAATCATTGAGTTTAATGCCATTCTGCCTGTTTCAAAATTACTTTGCGCCTGAAGTAATTGATATTCCGCTTCATTTAACTTCACTTCTGCCATTAACAGGTCCTGTGGGTCAACGAGTCCTACTTCTACCCTTTCTTTTATTGTTTTAACCAAGGCTGCTATCGAATTGCGAAAGTCTTCGGCGACATCAACAATTTCCTGCCGAGCAACGGCACTCCAATACTGAATATCCGTTTGGTAACAAACAGCATCATTCAGTGCTTTCGCCTGATTACCGGCCAAGGCCTGCTGATGTTGCGCCATACGGATGGACTCCAGTACACGCCCTCCCGTATAAACCGGTTGTAAAATAGACAGAGAACCTCCATAGTTTAAATTCTTTCCTTCCACTGTTTTCGACAACCCTATGGAAGGAATATCCAAAGTTAGTTCCATAGGATTTCCGGTGTATTGAAAACTGGCAGCACCGGAAAGTTTCGGTTTCAAATCGGCACGTGCAGATTTCTCTACTTCCATACTGGCAGCGATATTCTTTTCCGCTGCTTTCAAATCGTGATTATAGTCCAATGCCATAGTCCGATATTTCTCCAGCAATGTGCTTTGTTGTGCAAGAACCGGCAAAGACAAAAAGACGAAAGTACAAAACAACAGGCTAAATATTCCTTTTCTCATCTTCATTTTCCTTTTACTTTATAAAACATGGAATATAAGGCGGGGGTGACAAAAAGCGTTAATCCCGTAGCAAATGTCAATCCGAAAATTATAGTAACAGCCATTCCCCCGAAAGCAACATCAAACAACAATGGCACCATACCGAAAATCGTTGTTGTAGCAGCCATTAATACAGGACGGGGTCGG
>CAUHML010000004.1 GCA_959606905.1 uncultured Bacteroides sp.
TTGGCGTATACACGCTTTCCAGGCGTGCCTCTTCAACCACTCGAGCATCTCTCCCAATGGGTTTCCCGCATTTTCAGCTACAAATGTATCCTTTTTTTTCTTTTCATAAAGCATTATCCGTTTTTTATCTTGAATAAATACTGCAAATTAATATAATTTAAAACCTTTCGGAGCTTATTTGCGGATTACAAACACTTTTAGCGCGTTTTCGGTAGTGACTTGTGCAACGTACTCCGGATTCATCTGATAAATCTCAGCTATTTTCAGAAAGGTGTCCCGCACATTGGCGCTCTCATTCCTTTTTCCGCGATTCGGGACGGGAGTCAGATAGGGGGAATCGGTTTCGAGCACAATACGCTCCAAGGGAACTGTCCGCAAAGTGTCCGGCAAAGTTGACTTTTTAAAAGTGACCACTCCGTTAATACCCAGCATAAACCCTTCAAACTCCAACAACTTCGCCGCCTCATCGGGCGTCCCGGTGAAACTATGAAAAATACCGGTCAATGGGGTGTTTTTATAGGTTTTCATTACCTTATATATATAATCGAACGCCTCCCTGGAATGAATAACAATAGGAAAATTATATTCAAGCGCCCACTCGATCTGCTTTTCAAGGACAAACAGTTGCTCGTTCAGGAAGGTTTTATCCCAATAAAGGTCCAGTCCTATTTCGCCGATTGCCACGAAGTTGTTCGGGGCCGACAGACGTTCACGTACAATTGCCAGTTCCCGCTCGTACGTCTCGTTGACCGAAGTCGGATGCAGACCGATCATCGGATAACAAAGGTCCGGATAATCGGCGCAGACAGACAACATTGGTTCGATTGTCATACTGTCAATATTGGGCATGAAAATACGGGAAACGCCTGCTTTCCGTGCACGTTCCATTACCTGTGGCAAATCTTCGGAAAATTCTTCTAAAAAAAGATGAGAATGGGTATCTATCAGCATGTCAGTTCGTTTTCTTCTTTTACTTTTTCGCTGGAACGGTAATAATAGATCAATCCGTAATCACGGCATTTATCCAGTCGGACTTCATTCGGAGTGACGTCCTGATATTTAGTTTCCACCTGATTCCAGATGTCCAGAATTAATTCGTCGGCACGACCACGCATGGAAGCGAGTTCTTCCAAGCTGCGATTGGTTAGTGCCTGAAGGTTTTTCTGCCGTTCATAGCTGTCAAGGAAGATGTCGTAATGCACTTTCACGCGCGCAATGGTCGGATTGTAAATGGGTATGCCACCTTGGGCAGTCCGTTGCTGTTCGCCTTCGATTATTTTCTTTCCCCACTCCACCAAAGCGGCTTCGCTCAAGAGGTCGGGCACTACATTCGCTTCGGGCAACCCGTACATATTTTTATGCGATGTTTTAATTTCATCCCGCAGTACAGCCAGGTTGAGTACCTGAATAAAGTGGGAAATATACAGACGGGCCGTTTTTACATTAGCCTGATGTTTGCGGCTGGCCTTCGCCTGATTGTCATAACACTGTGTATAGTAAATCTGCGCCGCTTCAAACCTTTGCAGGAAATTGCGTGCTTCGAACAATGTTTTCAATGAAATAGCCAAATCACGGACACTATACAAATCGCCCTTTTCGACCGCTGCTTTCAGCGCCCGAACTCTGGCTTGGTCTGTATTTGGTAGTCTTCTATATGGCATATTATTCAAGAACTTAGCTACATTTCACGGTACATCAACAGCTTCACCAGGTTCTTTAATTCTTTTTTCCGTTCCTCGGCTACGGCAACTGCTGCCAGACTTTCCATAGCACTTGTGTAGTATTCACGCATTTTATTTTCGCAAACATTACGTATATCCAACTGATTATACAGTCCGGTCACCGCTTCTATTTTTTCGGCAGGCTGACAATCGTCCGCATTCAGCCAACGGTCCAATTCTTCCCGTTGCTTTTCGTCCGCGCGGTTCAAAGCTTTTATCAACATATACGTCTTTTTGTTGCAAAGAATATCTCCGCCTATTTTCTTCCCGAACACTTCCGGGTCACCATAGACATCAAGCAAATCATCCTGCAACTGGAATGCAACTCCTATCTGCATACCAAAATTATATAGATTTTCAGCATCTTCGGCAGTCGCTCCTGCCAGAATTGCACCAATCTTCAAACTGCCGGCAAGCAACACGGCCGTTTTGAGGCGTATCATTTCGATATATTCGTCTTCCGTGACGTTATCACGAGACTCAAATTCCATATCCAGCTGTTGCCCCTCACAAATCTCCAATGTAGTCAGACCGAATAATTCCATGACCTCCTTCAAGTGCTCCGACGGAGCAGCCGTCATCAGGCGGAATGCCAGAATAAGCATGGCGTCTCCCGACAGAATAGCGGTATTATCATTCCATACTTTATGCACGGTCGGTTTTCCCCGGCGCATATCTGAGCGGTCCATTAAATCATCATGTAACAAAGTGTGATTATGATATACTTCAATGGCAGCGGCAGGGTCATATATAGAAGCAACATCCTCCCGATACAGGTTATATGCCATCAACATTAATACTGGTCGTATCCGCTTCCCTCCCAGTGAAAGGATGTATTCAATCGGTTCATAAAGTCCTTTCGGTTCCCGGGTAAACTGAATTTCAGAAATATAATTATTTATCTTATCGAGTAGTTGAGAAGCTGTAAACATGATGAATTAGAAAGATTAATGAATAAAAAGAGGCTGCCGAAAGCAGCCTCTTAATTTATAGTGTATACAAATTACTGCAATCTGAACATTACAGGAACCGTAAATTTAACACGTACCGGTTTTCCACGCTGCATACCAGGTTTCCATTTCGGCATGGTGTTAATCACGCGGAGAGCTTCTTTATCCAGATACGGGTCAACGCTACGTACCACTTTCGCATCTACGATACTACCGTCTCTGTTGACAACGAACTGTACGATTACACGTCCTTGAGTTCCGTTTTCCTGTGCGATAGTAGGATATTTGATGTTCTTAGCCAAATACTGCATCAAAGCTGCTTGTCCGCCAGGGAAGTCCGGCATGTTCTCTACAACTTCAAAGATAGTCTGTTCTTCCGGCTCTTCTTCAACAACCTGTACCGGTACATATTTTACTTCTACCGGAGCAGCATTATCTTCATTGATAATGGTTGTTGTTTCATCAATTTCGGCTTTATCGTCGACGATCTCCAGCAATTCAGCCACTTTCGGAGCTTCAGGTGGTGGTGGAGCCTGTTGTTCAGGAGTTTCGGTAATAGGAATGATTTCCTCTTCAAACACAAGGTCAGCTACTGCCTGGCTTGTATCAATCTTCACGTCACGCTGGGTCCATTCGAACGCCACGAACATGAAAGCTAATACTACCACGTAACCAACGAGCAACCATGTAGACTTTCTGCCTTCCAGGTCGGCTTTGGGTGATTTTTTAACTTCCATAAAAATAATTAATATAATGATTAATAAAAAAAGTGTCTATCTATGTGTCTCTGGGCAAATATAGTACATTTTCAGATAACCCTTCTTCTCTCCTCCTCTTTTTATCCGACTTTTTAACTTTTTTAATTCTTTCAGACTTATTCCACTGCTTTTATAGGGGAAACGCATGGCTGATTTTCAAAATAAACGTATCTTTGGCGGACAAATCAGATGAACTGAATATGAAAAAGATAACAATAGCAATTGACGGCTTTTCCTCTTGCGGGAAAAGTACTATGGCAAAGGATTTAGCGCGTGAAGTGGGGTATATTTACATTGACAGCGGGGCCATGTATCGCGCGGTTACCTTATACAGCATAGAGAATGGTATTTTCGACGGCGACATCATCGATACGGAGAAACTGAAAAAAGAAATCGGGAATATTCATATCTCTTTCCGACTGAACAAGGAAGGACGCCCCGAAACCTATCTCAACGATGTTAATGTGGAAGATAAGATACGCTCGATGAGCGTGTCTTCCAAGGTCAGTCCGATCAGTGCACTCGACTTTGTACGCAAAGAAATGGTAGCCCAACAGCAGTCTATGGGAGCTAAAAAAGGAATTGTAATGGACGGACGCGATATCGGAACAACAGTTTTCCCAAATGCCGAACTGAAAATATTCGTGACAGCTACGCCGGAAATCCGTGCCCGGCGCCGCTATGACGAACTGAAAGCGAAAGGACAGGAAGCCAGTTTCGACGAAATTCTGGAGAATGTGAAACAACGGGATTACATCGACCAGCACCGTGATGTCAGTCCGTTACGCAAAGCGGATGACGCCTTGCTGCTGGATAATACGAATCTGACCATTGCACAACAGAAAGAATGGCTGTTTGATCAATTTAATAAAGTTACCAACTAGTTTTCAGTAGGAAGCCCCTTATCACTCTCAAATAAAATTTTATGATTAAAGTAGAAATAGACGAAGGTTCCGGATTCTGTTTCGGTGTGGTGACGGCCATTCACAAAGCAGAGGAGGAACTGGCAAAGGGTGAAACGCTCTATTGCCTTGGAGATATCGTACACAACAGCCGGGAGGTAGACAGGCTGAAAACAATGGGACTAATCACTATTAACCGCGAGGAATTCAAAAAGTTACGGAATGCCAAGGTGTTGCTTCGCGCACATGGGGAACCGCCGGAGACTTACATTATTGCCCGCGAAAACAATATAGAAATTATTGATGCAACTTGCCCGGTAGTGCTCAGATTACAGAAACGGATCAAACAGGAATTTCTGGAAAACGAACATCCGGAGAAACAAATCGTCATATACGGCAAAACGGGTCATGCCGAAGTGTTGGGGCTGGTAGGACAGACGGACGGAAAAGCGATCGTCATCGAAAAAGCGGAAGAAGCGAAAAAACTGGATTTGAGTAAGAGTATCCGGCTTTTTTCCCAGACCACGAAGTCATTGGATGAGTTTCAGGAAATTGTAGAATACATCAAACAGAACATTTCGCCGGAAGCCACTTTTGAATATTATGACACGATCTGTCGCCAGGTTGCCAACCGTATGCCCAAGCTACGGGAGTTTGCAGCGTCGCACGATTTGATATTTTTCGTCAGTGGCAAGAAAAGTTCGAACGGAAAAATGCTGTTTGAAGAATGTTTGAAGGTAAACCCCAACTCTCATCTGATAGATAATGAGGAGGAGATTGATCCTTCGCTCATTCAAAATGTAACATCTATCGGGGTGTGTGGAGCAACTTCTACTCCCAAATGGTTAATGGAGAAAATATACAAACACATTCAAGCATTAATATCTTAGTTTTTAATCAGAAGCAATCCGAAGAAGAAGATTTTAGAGAGCGACAATGTGTCAATATTCTTACAGTTTTCTTGCCACAAAAGAATAAAAAGAAAGTAAGAAAGACCAATTTGAGTATTTTTAATGTTTTCTTCACATGAAAAAGAACTTCCGGAACATCGCTTTCAACTTTTTATTGTACATTTGCCACGTCAAACAAATATTTAAGTTATGGGAACAGTTAAGTGTATCGGTATTTTGACTTCCGGAGGTGATGCTCCGGGGATGAACGCAGCTATCCGCGCAGTGACACGAGCAGCTATTTATAATGGATTACAAGTTAAAGGTATATACAGAGGATACAAAGGTCTGGTAACAGGCGAAATCAAAGAGTTCAAAAGTCAGAATGTAAGTAATATCATCCAACTGGGTGGAACGATTCTGAAAACAGCTCGTTGTAAGGAGTTTACTACTCCGGAAGGCCGCCAGTTGGCTTACGATAATATGAAAAGAGAGGGCATCGATGCCTTGGTTATCATCGGTGGTGACGGTTCGCTGACAGGTGCCCGTATCTTTGCACAGGAATTTGATGTTCCGTGTATCGGACTTCCGGGAACTATTGACAACGACCTCTACGGTACAGATACGACCATCGGATATGATACCGCATTGAATACGATTCTGGATGCAGTGGACAAAATTCGCGACACAGCCACTTCACATGAGCGCCTGTTCTTCGTCGAAGTCATGGGACGTGATGCAGGTTTCCTCGCCTTGAACGGAGCAATTGCTTCAGGAGCAGAAGCTGCCATTATTCCGGAATTCAGTACGGAAGTAGACCAACTGGAAGAATTTATCAAGAACGGATTCCGCAAATCAAAGAACAGCAGTATCGTATTAGTGGCCGAAAGTGAACTGACCGGAGGTGCCATGCATTATGCTGAACGTGTAAAGAATGAATATCCGCAATACGATGTGCGCGTAACTATCTTGGGACACTTGCAGCGTGGTGGTAGCCCTACGGCTCATGACCGTATTCTGGCAAGCCGTCTGGGTGCGGCAGCGATCGACGCAATCATGGAGGACCAGCGCAACGTTATGATCGGAATCGAACATGATGAAATCGTTTACGTGCCGTTCAGCAAGGCTATCAAGAACGACAAGCCTATTAAGAGAGATCTTGTCAATGTATTGAAAGAGCTTTCTATCTAACTCATTCTTCTTAAAAATTCTTTTTTATATTAGTATAAGATAGAGAGCGGTGGACAATTGGTTTTTCCAATTCATCCACCGCTCTTTTTATCATTCAATATCCAGACTTTTCGTATGGCCACTTTATGCTATTTTTCTCGCCTCAACGGAAGATAAAGAAATAGCTTTCTCACGTTTTCTCTTATTCATAAGTTTTTTTACCCATAAATAATAACCGGTCAACGGCAATGAGGCACCAATCAAAGCAGCAATAAAGGTAAGAATCCGAGTCAACATTCCTCCCCAGTTGCCAACATGTACAGAGTAAATCCAACCACGAATTTTTCCTGATTTATCCTGATGTTGATAAAGATTTGTTTCTGTAAATTCACCATTATCAGTGTTGAAAGAATAACGGTCAGCTGCACGCTGATTTCCGAAACGGTTGAAAGAGACGCTCGCCGTACCGGAAGCAACACTGATTTGTTTATATTCCGGATTCTGGCGGCTTAGCTTATCGTAAACTTCTTGCCAATAGACGAAAGGTGAAGTGACAGAGTGTATATAATTGTGACCGTTTTCCGAATGTTCCTTATTCCCTTCTTTTCTTCCATCACGCAAAGCCAGCTCGGTATCTCCCTTTTGAGAACCACCTTTCCGCTCCTGCCCATAAGCAGCCCGTTGTTGCACTTCCACACCGAACACTTTATAGAAAGCGGCCCGATACCACGGGAAAGACCATGTCAGCCCCGTCAACGACATAGCTAAAAGAAAGATTAAGGAATACATTCCTCCCGCTACGTGCAGATCATACCAGAACCTCTTCCAACCTTTTTTTGTTGATATTTTCAGACTGTTCTTCAGTGTCTTACGTGTACGTGGCCACCAGATAGCAATTCCTGAAATCAGCACAAAAACGAATAATAGCGTGCTGACACCCACAATCATCTTTCCCCAAAAGATCCCTTCATTACCCGGATTCATACTATCCAGCAACCAACGGTGCATCCGAAACATAAACATAAAAAAGCCGCTACGCTCACTTTTCCCTTTTACTTCACCCGTATATTGGTCTACATATAATGACGCACGACGTGGTTTGGAAAGGTTAACCTGATAAGCACGCTCGGAATCGGAAGAAATGCTGACACTAGTCACAGAAACACTGTCGGGCAATGTAGCTGTCACCTTTTCAAGCAACTGTTCGATAGGGAGTGGGACTTCTCCCACTGTTTCCACATAATAAAGTTCGTGGCGGAACAACTCATTCACCTCATCCTCGAATACCAACATAGCACCGGAAAAACAAATAAGGGTGATTATCAATCCGAAAGGGACAGAAAGCCACAAATGTATCTTTTCAAATATTTTTTTCATAATCTATTTATTACTACTATTTCTTGAAAAAGCCTGCAAAGCTTTCCGCTCGGCAGGCTTTCATCTAAAAAGAACTATTTTCTATTTAACAGGTATTTGTTACTTTGAAGGATATTTCATCTTACCTACTGTAGTGATAGCGTCAGCCTCTACCGTCAAACCTTTCACAGCCTTACCCGTTTTGGTATCAATTTTATAGAAAGCAGGGTGTTCACCAGTAGTCACAGTAACAGCCATATAAGCATAGCCATTTTCTCCATAAGGCTCGCCGCCAAACTTTCCTTCAGCAGGCAAACCCGTAACAGGAATAATCGTCCTATCTTCTGCCTTAAAAATAGCCAACTCGCTGACATCCGCACTTGTACCGCCATGAATCATATCATCCGCTCCTTTTTTATACAATTGAAGCAGGAAGTAATCTTCAGAGATGTGCCAGCAACGGAAAATAGGATGTTTAGTGCCTATCTCTTCAAAGTTCACATAGTAATCCGGATCGAAATCCGTTGCACCCGCTTTGATACGCATTACGCCTGAGGGTTTCTTTCCTGTCACTTTCTTCAAATCAGAAGATGAAACTGCCGTACGCCCATATCCGGGAGAGAACACATACACATCGCCATTATCAGCGGGCCAAATGGTCTGATAATATTGTGAACGCATACGACCACATGCATAACCGATTTTATCAGTCGTAGCAATCACGGGTGTCCCGTTGAAGTTAGTACCACTATAAATTGCTACATAAGCATTGTCCGGATATTGTGTGGAAGGAATTACGCCAGCCGTATAAGCACCACTACCACTACCGCCATCAGCTTTAGTGATAAGTTCTTGGTCGGTTACTTTGTCCGGCCATGCCTTAATACCGTACTTACTCATACCCATCGGAATGACAGAAGTATAAATTTTATTATTAGCTTCTACCAATCCTGCCCAAGTAACTTTTTCACCATTACCCAAGAAATTTTCGGCGATCAATGTGCCTTCTTCTTGCGAACCGTCAGTTGCGTCCAGATAATTAAACAACAAAGCCTGAGCTACATTCTGCTCATCGTCTTTCTGACTTGAGTCTCCGGTAGAAACAGTCACCACCTTGTCTCCCCATGTTCCATACGATGTGATACGATTAAAGGTATATGTATATTTTTCTTTCATTTTACCATCTGCTCCCAAATAATAAGAAGCTCCCGTACCGGCACCACCTTTATTATAAACTAAAGCAAATACATAATCCAACCCTTTATATACCCAATACGTACCGCCAATCACTTCGGTACCTTTTCCTTTTGTTGATACTGTTCCTTCATCAAGAGAACTAACTGCCACCAAATAACTTGCTTCACCAACTGTAGCAGCCACTACATAGGCTGTTTCTCCGTCAGTCGAAGGGTTATCCACCGGATTATCAACATCATCGCAAGATGCAACAAACACACCACCACTCAAACAAAAGGTTGCCGCAAACACACACAGCAAAAACTTTTTCTTCATATATTCTTTATTATTGATTTATACTAAAAACTTAATCTTATTATCTACCGAAAAACACTCTGAACTTTCCATAAAATGCACGTCCAGCCTTTTGTAGGCTGAAATTGTCAAACAGTTGCGCATCCGTGAAATTCTGACATTCAAATGATACGTTATAGCGCCCGTTCTTCATTGTATAGGACAAGGATAAATTATGAGAAAACTGTTCCGGCACCATGTTTTTTGAATCTTTATCGCCGATATTCTCCCAATAAAGAGGGAAATCGTGTTGCCAGTAGCTATCATAGCCTATCGTCAGTACATTTCCCTTAATAAACAGGTCATTCCAATGGAAATTAGCATTTATATTGGCGTAACGATAAGGGAGATTCGGCATACGCACCTTGTAATGCATACTTTCCTGCAAAGAGGTGCCTGCCAGGTACTTTTCATAGTCACGGGTATCAATACAATTAAATGTACCGCCTACATCGAACCAATGCGAGAAGCTATAAAGCAGCGATAAATTATATCCTTTAGTCCTCACATGCCCATGATTCTCATAGTATCCGTAACTTGTTCCCCCCAATACATCCAATCCTCTTTTTATGTAATCTTTCGTATCCCGATATATCAAGCCGGCCTCGGCATACACCCCGTGTTTGCCAAACTGATAATTATAGCTGAAACTCAGATTCAGATTATCACTTTTCTCCGGCTTCAGATTTACTTTACCGGCTTCCAAGTCTTCATCACCAAACAGTTCGTCTGTCGTAGGAAGCCGAAAAGCCTTTTCATAAGAAAGTTTCACCTGAAAATCTTTCCATAAAAAATATGTACCCGCAGCACCGTATCCGAAAGCACTTACCGTATTGGATAAATTTATATAATTACCTATGCCATCCGTATTCTGTGACACCGGACCTTTGTTGTATTGCCGGTAATGTTTGGCAAATGCCGAAATATTCCATTTGTCCGACGGCATCAGGCGATAAGAAAGACCGCTGACATTCTTACGCGTAATTTTAGGAATACTAAAATCCGTAAATTTGGAAGAAGCACCTATGATAGAGCGGCTTGTACGTTCAAAATCACTTACCACATGGCTAAAAGTAAACGTATGCGCCTCTCCGATATGATAATTCATCCTCAGTGTTCCATTCCAGTTCTTGTTTTTAGATTCACTATTCTGATAAGACTGTTCTCCCCGGCTGCCCCTTTCGTAAAACTCACCACGCCAGTTGTAAGCCCGTGAAGCGGTATCGACATTATTAGTGAGGTTATGGTTATAATTGGCAGTCAGCAGTAAATCCAAATTCTTCACGAATAAGTTCTTTTTGTAGTATTCCAACGAAGGGGCCAATGAATGTCCTTTGCGGAATTTTTCACCGAACACGACATCTTGATAAACACCAGTTTGTATCTCTTTATAGAAATAGGAATAATTGAAGCTCAGAGCCAATCTGTCCGCCCATTTTTTTCCAACCACACCGATTTTTCCAATCACAGCTTCATTATGGTATTGGTCATTGAAACGTTTCAGATGGTAAATCTTACTTTTGTCGAGTGGCGGAAAACGCACACTTCCATCTTCTCTGATTTCAAAGTCACGTACATACGTATCTACATAATAATCATTATCCGAAAAATTCTGAAAAGCGTTCACTTCATACATAAAACCATTCTTGAATATTTGTCCGAAACGTACGTATGACTTATGAGTGTTAAATGAACCGTAAGAATAAGAAGCATCCAGAAACCACTTCCCGGGTTGTTTGTTAGTGACAATATTAACCACTCCCCCAATAGCATCCGTACCGAATCCTACGGGAACCACACCTTTGTACACCTCTATGCGATCTGCATAATTAATAGGAACATTATTCAAATCGAATGCAGCACCGGCCCCTTCTTGCGGTATTCCGTCAATAAAGATTTTCACATGCCGCCCGCTAAAACCGTCAATATACAACTGCATATCCGATCCTACTCCGCCTGACTCACGGAGTTTTACCCCCGGCACCTTAGTCAGTGCGCCGGCTAAAGTCTGTGTACTGTTATGCAACTTCTTCGCGTCAACGGCTACCGCATTAAAGGCTGACTTATTTACCCGGCCAACTCCGGAGGTTGTTACTACGACCTCTCCCAACTCTTTCACTTTCGGTGCAATGGTGACATTGACCTGTATCCTTTCTCCTTTAGCTAATTTAACCTTCTTTTCTACTGTTTGATAACCTACAGCCGAAACGACAAGTATATATTCACCTTCCACAGTTTTCAAGTGATAAATTCCCTTTTCGTTCGTATAACTGCCATAGTTCGTTCCTTTCAGATAGACCGTCGCAAAATCTACGACCTCCTTTTCTGTAGATATCACTCTGCCCGAAATCATACTAGTATAATGACGCTCGTGCTGTGAATATGCTGATACAGAAAATAAGAATACTAGAAAAACCAAAAAACATTTATTAATCATCTCCTTTTTACTTTATACCTATTCATTTACTTTAAAAGCGATGCAAAGGTAAGTAGAAACAGGAGTGCAAAACAATCCCTATCTATTGGTAAAAATTAGACAACAAAAACTAAACATATAGATATACACAATACCTATATATAAGTAATTACTAGATAAATTAAATAAAAAGAGAAAAAAATCCTACTCCAACCATTGCGCCAGCAAACGCTCCGTTATTTCCCACAACTGCTCTTTCTGTACATGGTTCACATACTTATCGGATAAGCTTTTCCGGTGATTATTGACATAGAGTTGCCCTGTCACACCGGCTTCTTTTTTGTCCAGCAACAGACCAATTGCCGTAGAAGCTCCTTTCTTCGGCTTACGAATAAAAGGACGGAAGAATATATCTGTCAGAGGGTCGAACCACTTATGCATCGTGATGATATCAGTAGAGACAATTCCCGGATCGGCAGCATTGACGGTGATTCCTTTCTCCCGAAGTTGCTCGGATAGTTCGAAAGTAAATAATAACAAAGCCAATTTTGTGTTACTATAAACAGGTATTCTCCAAAAGTTTCCCGTTTTCCCCCTGTGAAAGAAATCAGGAAAATCAAGACGGCCGATTGCATACGTACACGAAACCATATTTACAATACGTGCTCCGGATGCCATAGTCGGAACTAATTTACGAGTCAGCAGGTAAGGACCAACATAATTTACACTGACCGTCCGTTCAAATCCATCGTTCGTAATAGAAAATCCGGTTTCCATTGTCCCGGCATTATTCATCAACAAGGAAATGGAAAGTTTACGTTCCAAAATCCGATCAGTAAAAGAGGCTACGGAGTGCATCGAAGACAGATCAATAGCGAGTACTTCCAAATTCGGATTTCCGGTTTCTTTCATTAAACGTTGGCACACGTTTTCCGCTTTTTGCGGGTTATAACAAGCCATTATGACATGATAGCCGGCTGTGGCCACGGCACGGGTTATCTCCGTTCCCATGCCTCCGTCAGCTCCGGTAATGATCGCCCATTTCACTTCATTCATTGTTTTTCCAATTTTTCAATCTCCTTTTGCAGACAAGGAGGCAGTTCTTCATTCAAATGTTTATGACAAGCCATTTCGATCGTGTACATACGGCCAATGCAATAATTGCTATGCCCGCAATTACAACGTGCACGGTCTTCACGTGCCATACGGTTCACAAATCCCGGTTCATTCAGCAGGGCACGTGCCATTTGAACAGCATCAAAGCCGGCATCCAGCACTTCATCAATTTTCTCACGAGAAACAAGGCCGCCTACATAAATTAACGGAGCACCCGGAAGGGCCTCACGGAACTTCAGCGCATCTTCGAGAAAATATGCCTCTTTGAAAGGAACAGTCGGAATCATCCATTTTCCGAACATCCGAATGCCATATTTCAGCCACCAGCAATTCATATAATAAGCCATAGAACGGATAGGCATCGCCCCTCGCATCACATACATCGGCGCACGACTGACGAAACCACCGCTCAATACCAGCCCGTGAGCACCCAGTTCGAGCAGGCGTCGGGCTACTTGTATCGTTTCCTCCGACTCCATTCCACCTTTGAAACCGTCGCGCATATTCATTTTCACAAGAACCGCCATATCGCTACCGGCAGCTTTCATCACTTCTTTCATCACTATATCCATAAAACGCATCCGGTTTTCCAACGAACCTCCGTATTCATCCTTCCGGTGATTCGTGTAAGGGGAAAGGAACTGGCTAATCAGATATCCATGTCCGGCGTGAACCTCAACAGCGTCGAAACCAGCTTCTCTAGCCAGATTGACAGCCTTTCCATAAGCACGCGCCATTTCAGGAAGTTCTTCTTTCCTCATTCCGCGCACAAAGGTCGGAGAGTAAAGATTGAAACCGGAAGAAGCAGAGATAGGAGTTACTCCACAAATGTTCTTGTGGGACATATTACCGCAATGACCGATTTGTATACCTGCTGCGGCACCCTCATCGTGTATGGCGTCGGTCACTTCGCGTAAACCGGGAATTATGGAAGATCGTAACCATAATTGGCGGTCAAAAGAAAGCCCGCTTTGTGTCACGGCAGCATAAGCAACCGTCGTCATGCCAACCCCGCCTGCGGCTACCGAACGGTGATAATCCAACAACATTTGTGAAGGGGCGTTTCCCGGACACATACTTTCAAAAGCTGCCGAACGAATGGTCCGGTTGCGAAGTGTCAAAGGTCCAAAAGTGACCGGGGTAAATAACTTTGATTTCATAGTAGTATGATATATTTTGTCAAAAGATAGCCTTAATACAGAAAAGGGAATACACGTTTCCTATTTCCCACCTCATCACCGAATTCCTCGCGGTAACGGTGCCAGATTGCGTTGGCACGCGGGACAAGGTTAGCGATCGTCCACCAAAGAAACACAAGTCCGGAAAGTGAACAGGTGAGTATCGCCCAGCCTGCCCACTCTACTATTTCGCCGAAGTAATTGGCGGAAGTAACGTAGCGGTACATCCCTTTTTGAGGCAGATAGTGGCGGGTATCTCCCGGCTTTCGCAAATGCCGGATGATATAATCCGAGTGCCAGTTCACCAGCATACCAGTAAAAAAAAGCAGAGTTCCGAGAATAAACCATGGTGACATAAACCAATCAATGCCGTACATTCCTTCAGGCGCAAGATGAAATATCCATTGTCCTTGCATATATCCGTTCAACAAATTAAAAAGAATGCCCATTGACATAATAGCTAACGGCATTTTACTCTTTCCGGTCAGCAATAGAGGAAAAACGAATGCACGCTGGAAATAATGAATCTGGAAGAATATGAAGAACATCAGTATGACGGGATCAAAACGGCGTTCCGAATGCACCCACATCCAACACATAACTAAAAATACAGGGGCCTCCATTAATATCCAAGCCAACTTATTGGAAATAGCCACACCCCACGAAGCGGTACGAAAAATACCATATCCGGCTTTCACAAAGTAAAGGGCAATAAAAACAATCAGAGCGATCAGGCTCATTATGCCCAAAAACAGATTAAATGCATTCATAGTCATACAGATATTCTTTTACAATGTGCAAAAGTAACAAAAAAGAGGAAAATTGCAACGCAAAACTCCTTAAATAAAAACTCGATGACACACAGAAAGTTTTCTCTAAAAAACACTTATCCCCAGGCATACCTCCGGAAATGATCGGAATATACACCTGGGGACTACACTTATCTATTCAATAAAAGGATTGTTTCCTGTCAGCGTTTCTTTATTGGGATATAAGCCAGATCATCAAGCACGTTCTTATAAGCCGGACGGATAATACGTTTGCCTTCGAAGTTCAATTCTTCATTGCGGTGGGCACACCAGCCTACGATACGTGCCATTGCAAACAAAGGAGTGAAGATTTCCTGCGGCAATCCGATCATTTCATACACAAAGCCCGAATAGAAGTCAATGTTGCTCGATACTGTCTTGCCGTTATTCTTGATGCGTCCGAAAGTCGCGATCGCCCGTTCTTCCAAAAGTTCGAGGAAGGCAAACTCACGTTCCTTGCCTTTTTCACGTGCCAGATCACGTGCCAATTCTTTTAGTAAAAGTGCACGCGGGTCGGAAATCGTGTAAACGGCATGACCAATACCATAAATCAATCCGGTCTTATTATAAACCTCTTTATTCAGCATACGAGTAAAGTAGGTGTCAATCTCATCAACATTTGTCCAGTCCTTGATGTTCTCCTGCAAATGATGGAACATATCAGCAACCTGAATATTTGCACCTCCGTGAAGCGGGCCTTTCAGAGAACCGATACCTGCGGCAATGGCCGAGTAAGTATCTGTTCCGGTAGAAGAAGTGACACGGACAGTAAAAGTCGAGTTATTACCACCACCGTGTTCTGCCTGAAGAATCAGAAGCAGGTCAAGAGTACGTGCATCCAGTTCGGTATAGTCTTTTTTCAGCATATACAGGAAGTTTTCAGCGATAGAGAGTTTCTCCTGCGGATGTCGGATATGCAGCGAACGTCCGAAAGTAGCATGACGCAGCATATTATAAGCATAAGCAATAATGGTAGGGAATTTTGAAATAAGGTCGATACTTTGACGCATCAGGTTATCACGAGAAGTGTCGTCCGCATCCGGATCGAAGCGATACATTTCGAGTACGCTGCGTGCAAGGATGTTCATAATGTTGTTACCTTCCAACTCGATGATATTCATCTTCGTTTTCTGCTCCAGTGCCATATTATCATTAATCAGTTCGCAGAATGAAGCTAGTTCCTCCTTGTCCGGCAGACGACCGGAAAGTAACAGGTACGCCACTTCCTCAAAACCGAAACGTTTCTCTTTGATGATTGCATGAGAAATATCTTCCACATCATAACCGCGATAGAACAGTTTGCCGGGAATCGGTTTCAGTCCGCCGCCCGGAATACGTTCGTAGCCTACTACATTACCAATTCTGGTCAGACCTACCAGTACACCTGTGCCATCTTCATTACGTAGCCCGCGTTTCACGTCGAACTTGGGGAACAATGCTGTATCAATCCGGGTAGCTTCCTTCATTTCTTCGGACAGCTTGTAAATCAGGTACTCTTTCTTCATATTCGTATGTTTTTAATCATTATTCTTATTTTTCGATTCTTTCCACTATTTCACGGGTGAAATCTGTGGTTGAGAGAGAGGTTCCATTCGGCATAAAACGGGCAAGATCATGAGTGGCACGGGCTTCCAGAAAACTATTTTCAAGAGCTTTTTCGATAAGAGCGGCAGCTTCCGTCCAACCGAAATATCCGAGCATCATCACTGCCGAAAGAATGATCGAACAAGGATTCACAACGTTTTTACCTGCAATGTTAGGAGCAGTCCCATGCGTTGCCTCAAAGATAGCATGGCCGGTTTTATAATTGATATTTGCTCCCGGAGCAATGCCTATGCCACCTACCATTGCAGCCAACTGGTCAGAAACATAATCTCCGTTCAGGTTCAAAGTGGCTATTACCGAATATTCTTCGGGAATGAGCAGTGTATTTTGCAAAAATGCGTCGGCAATGCAGTCCTTTATCACTAGCCTACCATCCGCCAAAGCGTCACCAAACTCACGTTGCGCCAACTCATAACCCCACTTTTTGAATCCTCCTTCAGTATATTTCATAATGTTTCCCTTATGTACCAATGTCACGGAAGGCAGATGATGATCGAGCGCATATTGACATGCAGCACGCACAAGACGTTCCGTACCTTCGCGTGAAACAGGTTTCACACCGAAAGAAGACGTTTCGGGAAAACGGACTTTCGTCACACCCATTTCATCTTTCAAAAACTTATAAAACTTCTTTGCCTCCGGAGTACCTGCTTCCCACTCAATACCTGCATAAATATCTTCCGTATTCTCACGAAACACACACATATTCACCTTCTCGGGAGCTTTCACCGGAGACTGTACTCCCTGATACCAACGAACAGGACGAAGGCAGACATATAAATCAAGTGTCTGTCGCAAAGCAACATTCAACGAACGGATTCCACCGCCAACAGGTGTAGTCAACGGACCTTTGATTCCTACCAGATATTCCTGAAATGCCTGCATCGTTTCTTCCGGAAGCCACGAACCTGTTTCATTGAAAGCACGTTCTCCAGCCGGCACTTCCAGCCATTCAATATGACGTTTACCCCCATAAGCTTTCCGAACGGCTGCATCTACTATAATCTGCATAGAAGGAGTCACCTCAGCCCCTACCCCGTCTCCTGTAATGTAAGGTACGGTAGGCACATCAGGCACTAATAGCGTACTATCTTTTTGTATGGTTATTTTGCTCATTTCTTTTTTCTTTATAAATAACAGTTTTAAAAAGATTTACTTCAATTTTATCTCGCATTCAAGGCGGAACCAGCACGGAACCAACCTATCTGTTGTTCGTTGTATGTATGTTGCACTTCAAAACTTTCTTTTGTTCCGTCTTCGTGGTGAAGAACGACTGTCAGATTATGTCCCGGCATAAAGTCTACCAAACCAGTGACGGAAAGCATATCGTGTTCCTGAATTTTATCATAATCCGCCTTGTCAACAAAAGTAATGGCAAGCATTCCTTGCTTCTTCAGATTCGTTTCGTGAATACGGGCGAAACTCTTGGCTAGGATCACACGGACATTCAGAAAGCGCGGCTCCATTGCTGCGTGTTCACGACTGGAACCTTCTCCATAGTTTTCTTCAGCGACTACAATAGAAGAAATCCCTTCGGACTTATACATCTTTGCCGTTCCGGAGACTGTTCCATAAGTATTTGTAGAACGGTTCCAGACCTTGTTCGTTTCGCCATTGAAGACATTGACAGCTCCCATTAACATATTATCCGAGATATTTTCCAAATGACCACGGAAACGGAGCCATGGTCCCGCCATAGAAATATGGTCGGTTGTACATTTACCCTGGGCTTTTATCAACAGAGGCATATTAAGCAAATCAGTCCCGTCCCAAGCGGGAAAAGGTGTTAAAAGTTGCAGGCGCTGTGAGTCCGACTTCACCTTGATTTCCGTTTTAGCTCCACCCGGCGCGATATATCCGACATTACCCGGCGTAAATCCTCTCATCGGGAGTTCGTCTCCCACAGGTTCGGATAGTTTCACTTTCTCACCGTCATGATTGACTAATCTGTCCTTCAAAGGGTTGAAACAGAGGTCGCCGGCAATAGTCAGTGCCATTGTCAATTCAGGAGAAGCAACAAAGGCATAAGTATTCGGATTACCATCCGCACGCTTGGCAAAGTTACGGTTAAAGGAAGTCACGATTGAATTTTTCCGTGTCGGGTCATCGGTATGACGTTTCCACTGACCAATGCAAGGACCACAGGCATTTGCCATAATCGTTGCACCGATCTGTTCAAAAGTCTCAATCATTCCGTCTCTTTCGGCGGTAGCGCGAATCTGTTCTGAGCCCGGATTTACAATCAACGGAGAAGCAACACTCAGTTTTTTTTCCGCTACCTGTTTTGCCAAAGAAGCAGCACGACTCAAATCCTGATAAGAGGAGTTAGTACACGAACCAATCAGTCCGACTTCCATTTTACGAGGATAACCGTTCAACAATACTTTTTCCGCAAACTCGGAAATAGGAGTAGCCGCATCCGGCGTGAAAGGTCCATTAATATAAGGTTCAAGTTCGGACAGGTCGATTTCAATGACACGGTCGTAATATTTTAAAGGTTCATCCGTCACAACTTCGTCGGCACGGAGATCAGCTTCCACAGACTCTGCCAAATCGACAATACGATCTCTTCCGGTAGCTCGTAAATAAGTCGCCATACGCCCGTCGAAAGGGAAAAGTGAAGTAGTAGCTCCTACTTCCGCTCCCATATTACAGATAGTAGCTTTTCCGGTAGCGGAAAGTGATTCGGTTCCCGGACCGAAATATTCAATGATTGCATTAGTACCTCCCTTTACGGTCAATATTCCTGCCAGCTTCAAAATAACATCTTTCGGAGATGTCCATCCGTTTAGTTTTCCGATCAGACGAACACCTATAATTTTCGGCATTTTCAATTCCCACTCCATACCTGTCATTACGTCTACGGCATCTGCACCGCCTACACCGATAGCCACCATACCCAAACCACCGGCATTAGGTGTATGTGAGTCTGTTCCTACCATCATGCCGCCAGGAAAAGCATAGTTCTCGAGTACTACCTGGTGAATGATACCCGCTCCCGGTTTCCAAAAACCAATGCCATAACGGGAGGATACGTCGCGGAGGAAATCATACACTTCTTCGTTTGTTTTAGTCGCAGTAAGTATATCCTCTTTTGCGCCCTTATAGGCCTGTATCAAGTGGTCACAGTGTACGGTAGAAGGCACAGCCACCTTTTCCTTGCCCGCATTCATAAATTGGAGCAAAGCCATTTGGGCAGTTGCATCCTGCATAGCCACGCGGTCAGGACGAAAGTTTACGTAGTCTTCTCCCCTCTTGTAGTCTTTCACATCGGCGGCATCATAAAGATGCGCATACAGAATTTTCTCGGCTAACGTCAGGGGGCGTTTCAAGATCCCCCGCACATGCTCTACTTTCCCTTTATAGGCTCTGTAAAATGCTTCTAGCATAGTCATATCATATACCATATTACTTTTTGTTTTTTTAGTCTATCTATTAAAATAACGAACGGCGTTCGAGGATTGTTTAACAAAATGAAATATTTTTTCTATCCAAAAAGAAGATTCGTTACCTTTGCACTTATTATGAATAATAATTCGAAAAGCCCGGTCTCCGACCTTCAGTACCAGCAACTCCTGCTACGCATGGAGTATGAATACGAGAAAGAGGAATTCAAGCGACAAACCGAAACAATGGGTATTGCCCGTAAAGTGAAACGCGGTCTGTGCTGGTATCCCGTCTCTCCCGGTCGAAGCTACTACAATTCTCTGAATCAACTTGTAATAGATATTACACGGACCGAAAATAAAGAGATAGAACACTCTTTCGAGTTTGGTCGCCCCGTCTGTTTTTTCCACCAGTCTTTCGATGGAAAAGTGAAATATATGAATTTTATTGCTACCGTCAGTTACGCAGACGAAGAAAGAATAGTAGTGGTTTTACCTGGTGCAGGGGCAGTTATAGAGTTACAAGCGGACAGTTCATTAGGTATACAACTTTATTTTGATGAAACATCCTACCGGACAATGTTCGAAGCATTAGAAGATGCAATCCGCGCCAAAGGTAACCGCCTCTCAGAACTGCGTGATATCTTGCTGGGAACGCAAAATCCCGGATTCCGTGAATTATACCCTGTCCGTTTTCCATGGCTGAACAGTACACAGGAGACAGCCGTCAACAAAGTATTATGCACGCGTGATGTCGCCATTGTCCACGGCCCTCCGGGAACAGGAAAAACAACCACGCTCGTCGAAGCGATTTATGAAACGCTGCACCGGGAACCGCAAGTACTTGTCTGCGCTCAAAGCAACACTGCTGTAGACTGGATAAGTGAAAAACTGGTAGACCGTGGCGTACCAGTTCTCCGCATCGGCAACCCTACACGAGTAAATGATAAAATGTTATCATTTACTTACGAGCGCCGTTTCGAAAGTCATCCCGCCTATCCCGAGCTTTGGGGAATCCGAAAATCAATCCGTGAAACGGGCAGCCGGATGCGCAAAGGTAGTTATTCCGAACGGGAGGGTATGCGCAGCCGCATGAGCCGCCTCCGTGACCGTGCTACTGAACTGGAAATACAAATTAACACCGACCTTTTCGACAGTGCCCGTGTAATTGCTTCAACATTGGTCAGTAGTAACCACCGCCTACTCAACGGCCGACGTTTCCCTACCCTGTTTATAGATGAAGCTGCCCAAGCACTCGAAGCAGCCTGCTGGATTGCCATTCGCAAAGCTGACCGAGTGATTCTTGCCGGAGACCACTGTCAACTCCCTCCTACTATCAAATGTATCGAAGCCGCCCGTAGCGGACTGGATCACACACTAATGGAGAAAGTGGTACATAAGAAACCTTCTGCTGTCTCACTGCTCAAAATGCAATACCGAATGCACGAATCAATCATGCGTTTTCCATCCGAATGGTTTTACCACGGAGAATTGGAAGCTGCACCGGAAGTGCGTTACCGGAGCATTCTCGATTTCGACACGCCTATGAACTGGATAGATACCTCTGAAATGGATTTTCACGAGGAATTTGTAGGTGAGAGTTTCGGACGCATCAATAAACAGGAAGCCAACCTGCTTCTCCAGGAATTGGAGGCATATATCAACCGGATCGGAAAAGCAAGAATATTGGACGAAAAGATTGATTTCGGATTGATTTCGCCTTATAAAGCACAAGTACAATATCTAAGGAGTAAAATTAAAGTAAGCAGCTTTCTACGTCCTTTCCGTAGCCTTATCACGGTCAACACAGTAGACGGCTTTCAAGGACAAGAACGGGATGTTATCTTTATCAGCCTTGTTCGTGCAAACGAGGACGGACAAATAGGATTTCTGAACGACCTGAGGAGGATGAACGTGGCTATCACCCGTGCCCGTATGAAACTGGTCATTCTCGGAGATGCCGTCACACTTACCAAGCATCCTTTTTATAAGAGATTGATGTCATTCATAAAAAAAGAGGATTATGAGTAATCCTCTTTTTATCAAAGCCCCTTTTCTCACGAGAAAGAACTTTTTTAACACAAACAAAACAAACAATGTTTTCTGTCTTATATACCCTTTTTATCTTTCGCCACATCAGACTCAAGTCTTGGAATTAAAAATTCGAGATATTCTATCAATCGGCTTTTTCTTACCAGCAAAGGACTGTTGGTCTAACAGACACTTATAAACAGATATTGGGATATAGGAAATATATATATTTTACGTTCTTATTCCGGTATTTCATTTTTATAGTAGTTCTTCATTATTACAACTTGTTTTATTTTGTTGCCACAAAGATAACAACAAACTTGCATTATTTCTCTATAAAGACGGGGATATTTTGAAAAAAAGACGGAAAGAGTGTTTCTTCCCGTCTTTTTACGACATATATATTCAATCTGATTAGTTATTTTCAGGGCGAAGTTTGCGTACTGTTACAGCAGTCTGCCACATCTCGCTTTCGCGCAATGCTTTCAGTTCCACTTCCAGTTTCTCACGATAATCCGGTTTAGAGTTGGAATCAATAGAAATCTGTGCTTCGTTACCAGTCTTAACACTGTGATACAACTTTTCAACTACCGGTTTGATAGCATCGTGGAAGGGCCCCATCCAGTCGAGGGCACCACGTTGAGCAGTAGTAGAGCAATTAGCGTACATCCAGTCCATACCGTTCTTTGCAAACAACGGCATCAAGGACTGAGTCAGTTCTTCCACTGTTTCGTTGAATGCTTCAGAAGGAGTGTGACCGTTTTCACGTAATACTTCGTATTGTGCCAACAGCAAACCTTGGATTGCACCCATTAGCGAACCACGTTCACCTGTCAAATCGGAAGTAGCTTCTCGTTGGAAAGTTGTTTCGAACAGATAACCAGAACCGATACCAATGCCCAAAGCGATTGTCTTTTCATAAGCTTTGCCCGTAGCATCCTGATAGATAGCGTAAGAAGAGTTCAGGCCACGACCTTCGAGAAACATAGTACGCAATGAAGTTCCTGATCCTTTAGGTGCGACCATGATTACATCGATATCAGCAGGAGGAACTACACCTGTACGATCGTTCCAAGTGATAGCAAAACCATGAGAGAAATAAAGAGCTTTTCCTGCAGTCAGATAAGGCTTGATAGTAGGCCATACAGACATTACTGCTGCGTCAGACAACAGACACATTACGATAGTACCTTTCTCGCAAGCTTCTTCAATGCCGAACAAAGTCTCTCCCGGAACCCAGCCGTCTGCTACTGCTTTATCATATGTTTTTCCCGGACGTTGACCAACGATAACATTGAAACCGTTATCACGCAGGTTCAATGCCTGACCGGGACCTTGTACACCATAACCGATTACAGCGATTGTTTCATCTTTCAATACTTCACGAGCCTTTTCCAAAGGAAATTCGTCACGGATTACTACATTTTCAATAGTACCGCCAAAATTCAACTGTGCCATTTTCTTTTTTGTTTTTAGTTTTGGGGACTTACGCCACCCGTTATTAATTGATTTTATATTCTATGTTATTCAAATATCACTTTCGAACGACAAACGACTTCACTACCGTTTTTCTTCACTTCTACATGAAACTCGTTTGAATTAGCCTCGTCGCAGAAAAAAGAGAGTTCATCACCGAAATAACTTTCGGCTACGTATGCCATTTCAAAGCGGCGGATTCGTTTCGTCTTGTACAAGTCAATCGGAAACAAATCGAGGATATGCTCGATATAGCGGATACTATTTACATGACCGTTAATGTCAATGTCACTGTACTTTGCCGTCAGGGTAGCTACCGGTCGGTCGCTCGTCACTTTGATGCGCGAAGGTTTTTCAATAGGGCAAGGTTCGTCACATACGTAGTCTACGATACTTCCTCCGTGTAAGGTCAGCAAATCTGCCGGTTTGCGGGTATTGAGACTAATCATTGCCCATACGGAACGTGCGTATCCGATCTTTTTCCCATCTTTATCAATAATAGCGAAATTACGGTCAGTAAACAGACGATAGACATTTTCCACCCATGTCTGAACCGAGAAGTTCTCGTATTGATAAGGCATTTCGTCTAATTCTACAGCCAGGCGCGAGAGCACCCATGTGTAGTTATCTTCGTTCAGTGTCGCAATACCAAAGCCACGGTCACTTGCATGAAAACCTGCACAATTCAGTAGATGATTTCCCAACACCCCCATAGTCAGGCGACCGTTAAAGTCTACATGGAAAGGTTCCGCCACAAACTGATAAGTTCCTATTTTATTTTCTTCACTCATTATTCCTGCAGGTTTTTACTTTCGTTATATTTTGCCTCCCGTCCGTCGAGGAACTCATTCACCCGTTCAAAACAACTGGTGGTAATCGCCACACGCCCCGAACGAACAAACTGCAAAACACAATTCAATACCCGGAGTTCACCGTAAAGCGAGGTTATATCTTCACTCATCCCGTTCTTCTCAACAATGGAAAACACCGGGTTTACTTCCACTATACGAGCATTGTATCGACGGATTAACTTGGACGCTTCCGGATTCTCCTGAAAAGCAGGAGTAGACACCTTATATAATGCGATTTCATGGAAATATATTTCATCTTCCGTGAAGTAATGCGCCTGAATCACGTCGATTTTCTTCTCTATCTGTTTCACTACCTTCTCAATAGTGTCCTTATCTGTCCAAGCTGTGATTGTATATTTATGCACACCTTTGATAGATGAAGCAGAAACATTCAAACTTTCGATATTGATCTGCCGACGGGTAAATACAGCCGTCACCTGATTCAGCAATCCGGCAATATTCTCAGAATGAACAATGATTGTATATAATGTTTTATCACTCATAACTTTAAATTTTAAATACGAACTCTCAACTTCCCCTAACATTCCAACAACATTTGATTCACCGAACCGCCCGGAGGAGTCATCGGCAATACGTTGCCTTCTTCTATTACGCAGGCTTCAAGCAGGAACGGTCCGTCCGTTGCCAGCATTTCATCGATAGCCACTTTCAATTCTTCACGGGAATAGACACGTTTGGAAGGAATGTCATATGCGGAAGCTATTTTCATGTAGTCCGGATTCAACATCGGAGTAAATGAATAACGGCGGTTGAAGAACATAGCCTGCCACTGGCGCACGTTTCCGAGGAAGTTATTATTCAGGCAGATGATTTTCACCGGAGCTTTCTGTTCCATGATAGTTCCGAGTTCCTGGATATTCATTTGAAGTCCGCCGTCTCCCATAAACACGCAGACGGTACGCTCCGGTGCACCGAAAGTGGCTCCGATAGCTGCGGGAAGTCCGAACCCCATTGTTCCAAGCCCTCCGGAAGTAATAATACTGCGTTCTTTCGAATATTTAAAGTAACGAGCAGATATCATCTGGTTCTGACCGACATCCGTCACCAATACTGCTTCATGGTGGGTTGCCTCACTTACGGCACGTGCTACTTCGCCCATGGTCAGTGAATCCGTAGCCGGATAAAGTTCGGGACGAATTACTTTTTCTTCCTCCACCTTCTCATATTCTTTAAAACTATCGTTCCATTCGGTATGCTTGTTCTCTTTTAGTAATCCGGTTACGGCAGCTAATGTATTTTTGCAATCTCCCAGAACAGCGATATCTACTTTCACGTTTTTATTTACTTCCGCAGGATCTATATCAAAATGGATTACTTTTGCCTGTTTGGCATAAGTAGCCAGATTACCTGTCACGCGATCATCAAAACGCATACCGACAGCAATCAGGACATCACATTTGTTGGTATTGATGTTCGGACCTAAATTACCATGCATTCCCAGCATACCTTTATTCAAAGGATGATCGGTAGGCAAAGCGGAAAGTCCGAGCAATGTACATCCGGCAGGCATATCAGCTTTTTCAATAAAGGCTCTCAGTTCACTTTGTGCATTTCCGAGTTCTACCCCCTGTCCTACCAATACAAGCGGACGTTCGGCATTATTTATCAGTTCGGCGGCTTCCTTCACAGAATCTTCATCGGTATCAGGCACCGGAACATAACTACGTATAAAATCCAGCTTCGCCGGCTCGTATTTTGTCTTTGCATTCTGTGCATCTTTGGCGAAGTCCAATACTACCGGACCGGGACGACCGCTACGGGCAATATAGAATGCACGTGCCACCGCCCAAGCTACATCTTCTGCACGGCGAATCTGATAACTCCATTTAGCGATAGGCTGGGTGATACCTACCAAGTCGACTTCCTGAAAAGCGTCTGTTCCGAGAAAACCCGTCCCTACCTGTCCGGCAATAACTACGATAGGTGTACTGTCTATCATTGCATCGGCAATACCGGTGATTGTATTCGTTGCTCCGGGACCGCTTGTCACCAGACAAACACCTACCTCACCCGATACGCGGGCAAAACCTTGCGCTGCATGAGCAGCTCCCTGTTCGTGGCGAACCAAGATATGGTTCAATGTATTTTGATGATCGTACAAAGCATCGAATACCGGCATGATAGAACCTCCGGGATAACCGAAGATAGTAGTCACTCCCTGATGTTCCAAGGAACGCATCAATGCTTCCGCACCTGTTATTAAGTCTTTACTCATTCTTTATTTATATTGAAGATGAATATCAGTCGATGATTCTCACTGCTCCCTTATCGGCGGAACTTACCATGCTGGCGTATGCTTTCAGACTCTTTGGCACGTAACGGTCGCGAGTGACGGGAGTCATCGGGCGTGCAACCAGTTCTTCATCTGTTAGTCGCACGTTAATCGTCCGGGCGGGAATGTCAATTTCGATAATATCTCCGTCTACAATTTTTCCGATATTACCTCCGGCAGCCGCTTCGGGAGATATATGTCCGATACTCAATCCGGAAGTTCCACCACTGAAACGTCCATCGGTAATCAAAGCACATTCTTTGCCGAGGTGACGAGATTTTATATAAGAGGTAGGATACAACATTTCCTGCATACCGGGGCCACCCTTCGGACCTTCGTGCGTAATGACGACAACATCGCCACTGACGACTCGGCCCCCAAGGATACCTTCACAGGCTGCTTCTTGCGAATCAAAGACTTTGGCAGGTCCGGTGAATTTCCAGATACTTTCGTCCACACCTGCTGTTTTTACTACGCAACCATCTTGTGCTATGTTTCCTTTCAATACCGCCAGTCCGCCATCTTTGCTATAAGCGTGTTCGAAATCACGGATACACCCATTAGTGCGGTCTGTATCCAACTCTTTATAGTACATACCTTGCGAACCGAGTACAAGATTAAATTTATTTGCAGCTGCACTCGAATATTTCCTGATTGCTTTTTCGCTCACATTCGGGCTGGTGATTGAATATTCGTCGATAGCTTCCCCCAGCGTCATTCCATCTACCCGGCGAACGGAAGTATCCACCAAACCGGCTTTCGCCAGTTCATCCATAATAGCGATGATACCACCGGCACGGTTTACATCCTGAATATGATATTTCTGTGTATTCGGAGCTACTTTGCAGAGACAGGGAGTTTTGCGTGAAAGCATATCTATATCATCCATTTTAAAATCAACTTCCGCTTCGTGAGCTACCGCCAACAGGTGAAGAACTGTATTGGTGGAACCTCCCATTGCTATATCCAATGTCATAGCGTTCAGGAATGCCTGCCGGGTGGCAATGCTACGGGGAAGTATACTCTCGTCTCCTTCTTCATAGTATTTCATAGCGTTTTCTACAATCAGTTTGGCTGCATCTTTGAAAAGCTGTGTACGGTTTTCGTGAGTAGCTACAATAGTTCCGTTGCCCGGCAACGCCAAACCGATTGCTTCATTGAGACAGTTCATAGAGTTAGCAGTAAACATGCCGGAACAACATCCGCAAGTAGGACAAGCATTTTGTTCGATATTCGCTACTTCCTGATCGCTTACGCTTTCATCGGCCGATTTAATCATCGCATCAATCAGATCGAGGTGCTGACCGTTCCATTCGCCAGCTTCCATTGGCCCGCCTGATACGAACACGGTAGGAATATTCAGACGCATAGCCGCCATTAACATACCCGGAGTGATTTTATCACAGTTGCTGATACATACCATTGCATCCGCCTTATGTGCATTGACCATATATTCCACGCTGTCTGCAATGATGTCACGTGAAGGAAGTGAATAAAGCATTCCGTCATGCCCCATAGCAATACCATCATCGATAGCTATTGTATTAAACTCCGCAGCGAAGCATCCCAGCTTTTCAATTTCCGCCTTCACCTGCTGACCGATTTCATGTAGATGTACATGCCCCGGAACAAACTGTGTGAATGAATTTACGATCGCTATAATGGGTTTTCCCATCTGACTCTTCTTCATACCGTTGGCTGCCCACAATGCACGGGCTCCCGCCATCCGACGGCCTTGCGTACTAAACGAACTGCGTAATTGCTTTTTCATTTCAATCTATCTTTTAATTAAAGAGCCTTTCTCACATCAGTGAGAAAGGCTCTAAATTCTATCTTTTATGGTACGAACACATACAACACAAAAACCTTTCTCACGCTCTTGATGGGACCACCACGACGCGAATAATATGCAGGACTGCTAGGTTAATAGATGTATGTAACATATTCATATCTTCTTTTCTTTATTTTCGTGCTGCAAAGGTAAGGGCTTTTTTATTATCTCCAAACAAATCGAAGAAAAAAATCACTCAAAAACTAAAAATTGTAAGATAAGAGCGGCATTATTTCTCTATTTTATCACTTAACAGTTGAATTTGCAACTATTATCCAACCGTACACTTCTTCCCGTCTTTCTGACAAAAGCACTTAATAATCTGAAATTTACCTTCCCCATACCGGAGAGCAAGCAAATAATTCGTATCTTTGCCCACCTATCTTTTTAGGAATTTATTAATTTAGAAATAAAAATATCAAATGGAAACAGCAGAAAACAAGTACATTACCGTTGCATACAAACTATATACAATGGAAGATGGAGAAAAAGAATTGTTCGAAGAAGCAAAAGCTGAACATCCTTTTCAATTCATTTCAGGCTTAGGTACAACTCTCGAAGACTTCGAAAACCAGATAACTTCTCTTGCCAAAGGTGATAAATTCGATTTTACCATTCCGGCAGATAAAGCATACGGACAATATGACGAACAACACGTTATCGACCTTCCGAAACATATCTTCGAAATTGACGGTAAATTCGATAGCGAACACATCAAAGAAGGTAACATCGTACCTTTGCAGACTGGCGATGGCCAGCGTGTGAACGCCAGCGTAGTGGAAATCAAACCGGACGTTGTAGTAGTTGACCTCAATCACCCGTTGGCCGGTGCCGACCTGATTTTTGAAGGTGAAATCATCGAAAGCCGTCCTGCTACTAACGAAGAAATTCAGGAACTGATTAAATTGATGAGTGGCGAAGGCTGCGGTTGCGGATGCGACAGTTGCGGTGGCGGCTGTGGTGACAATGAATGTGGCGACGACTGTGGCTGCGAAGGCGGCCACTGCCATAAGTAAGAATTCACCGCCATTACCCAATGGTAAATAAATAAGAAATGGAGAATGAACTCATACAGTTTCATTCTCCATTTTTCTTTTCTAATGATCTAATTTTCCATTCAACATCCCTTATGCGTCATGATATCCAACACCATTTTATCCGTCTCATTCATGGCTTGCGAACCGATTCTTGTTAGATTACGGATACTCTGATCTACATCTTCGTCGATAATTCCTTCAACGGAAGTCACGCAACGGTCTTCCATTGCCATAATTGCTGATAATACGGCTGTTGAAACTCCTGTGGTTACTTTCAGAGCGCAGCTTGGCTTCGCCCCGTCACAAATCATTCCTGTCAGATTGGCAATCATATTTTGGACAGCGAAAGCTACTTGGTTGTAGTTTCCTCCCATCAGCCACGTAATCCCGCAACTGGAGCCGGTGGCAGCTACCACACAACCGCACAGGGCAGAAAGACGTCCCAAACTTTGTTTGATATAAATTACGGTGAGGTGACTTAACATTAAAGCACGAATAAGTTCTTCTTCTGTCTTACCATTCTCCTCGGCAAAGACAACAACGGGAAGTGTGGCGGATATTCCCTGATTGCCACTGCCTGAGTTACTCATTACAGGGATCATTGCACCTGCCATACGTGCATCACAAGCAGCCGAAGTATAAGAAAGAATATGGGAGAAAACACTGTCACCCATGACTTTATGTTCATAAGTTCCACGCAGCATCTTTCCGAGGGAGTGTCCGTAGTTGCCTTTAAAAGCTTGTTCGGCTGCCGCTTTATTGAGGCGGGCTGTATCGAGGATAAAGCGTATTTCATCCAGAGGAGCTGTCAGGGCAAAATCATAAACTTTGCGAAGATTCAGTTCGGGAGAGGTTTCTTCTTCCTCCTCGGCGGTAGCCTGCTGCTTGTCGAGCAGTACATTTTCGTTCATCGCTATATATATAAAGGTAGTATGTCCGCCGGAAATCACGGCTTTCGCAGTTTTGTCACCGGACTTACAAATTACTTCGATATACAGTTTTTCCGTAATATCTTCCTTTAAAGAAATACGAATTCTTTTTTCTGCAATAAATTGTTTACCCTGTTCCACCGCTTCCGGAGTACAGTCTCTCAACACCTCCAGTTGATAAGCTGACCGACCGATCAATGCACCCAAAGCAACGGCAATAGGAAGTCCCACCATGCCTGTGCCGGGAATACCTACTCCCATTGCATTTTTTAAGATATTGGCACTCAATAACACTTCAATTTTTTCGGGCTTCACGCCCAATGTCTCTGCTGCTTTGGCTACACAAAGTGCCACAGCAATAGGTTCCGTACACCCAATAGCCGGAATTACTTCTTTTTTTATCAGCTCTATAATTTGCTGTCTTTCAGATTCAATCATGCACTTCTTTAGTTTTGTTCCTACAAAAATAGGAAATTCTTTTTTATCATACATTCAATAATGAACAAATAAATTTCCATATTGTTATTACTCCTCGTGAGAACCAAACTTTAACTGAAAGAATAAGTAGAAAAATGAAAGCAAAACACGTGATTATCTATTTGCTGCTGGTTATTGTTACATCTTCTTGCATTCGCGACGAAGCTCCCAATGCAGAGGCAGACATTCTAAGTTGCCGGCTACCGGGAATAACAATGACGACTAGTCCTATCATCAATAATAATTCCGTAACCCTCTTTGTCACTCCGGGAACGAATATCTCCGCCCTTGCACCGGAATTTACACTTACTTCGGGAGCTACGATCACACCCGCCAGTGGTACAGAACGCAATTTCAATTCGCCGCAGGAATATCAAGTGACAGCCGCTGACGGAATTTGGAAAAAGACTTATGCCATATCAGTCATTGATACGGAACTTGCTACAATTTACAATTTCGAAGATACCATCAGCGGAAAGAAATACTACATATTTGTGGAAAGGGAAAATGATAAAGTCATCATGGAATGGGCCAGCGGCAACGCCGGTTACGCCATGACCGGAGTAGCTAAAACAGCCGACGACTACCCTACTTTCCAAATAGCAAACGGGAAAAATGGAAAATGCCTTTCGCTCGTGACACGCAGTACCGGATTTTTTGGCGGATTGGTCGGAATGCCTATTGCCGCCGGCAACTTGTTTATCGGTTCATTCGACGTGAACAATGCCATGAGCAATCCCCTGCAAGCAACGAAGTTCGGCCTTCCTTTCCGGCACGTGCCGACTTATCTGGCAGGTTACTATAAATACAAGGCGGGAGACCAGTTCACCGAAGGCGGCAAACCTGTCGAAGGGAAACGTGATATATGCGATATATATGCTATCATGTACGAAACGAGCGTATCCGTCCCCACTCTCGATGGGACGAATGCATTCACCAGTCCTAACCTGGTTTCTATGGCACGTATCAAAGACGCCAAGGAAACAGACGAATGGACTTACTTTAAACTCCCGTTCACAACCCTTCCGGGAAAATTCATCGACAAGGAAAAATTGACAATGGGAAAATATAATATATCTATCGTATTTACATCCAGTCTGGAAGGAGACCACTTCAACGGAGCTATCGGAAGCACCTTATTAATTGATGAAGCTGAATTGATTTACCGCTCGGACTTGGACCATTAAACCATAACGACTTTATACCGACAATGAAGATGAAAATTTATCCATACCTATTTAGTTTGCTTGCCTGTATCGGAATAACGCTACCCGGCTATTCACAGGTCGATAGAAACAAGACCCTTATCCGTTCCGCCCTTCACGGACTGGAATACGAAATAAAAGCGGGATTCAGTATTGGCGGCACAGCTCCGTTCCCTCTTCCGGTGGAGATTCGCTCTATCAATGGTTACAATCCGACACTTGCTATCAGTATCGGAGGAGAAGTAACAAAATGGTTTGCCGTTCAGAACAAGTTAGGTGTTATTGTAGGACTACGGCTCGAAAATAAGGCAATGACTACCAACGCCACCGTAAAGAACTACGGTATGGAAATTCTGGGACAGGGAGGCGAAAGAATCAGCGGCGTATGGACAGGAGGCGTAAAAACAAAAGTACACACTGCCGGACTCACCATTCCTCTAATGGCTACTTATAAACTGAACAATCGCTGGAATATAAAAGCCGGTCCTTATTTCTCATACATCCTTTCAAGAGAATTTTCGGGACATGTATACGACGGTTATTTACGTGAAGACAACCCGACGGGACCTAAAGTAGAGTTTACCGACAACAAGGTTGCCACTTACGACTTTTCGAACGATTTGAGACATTTCCAATGGGGATTACAGGCAGGTGCCGGATGGAGAGCCTTCAAACACCTTAATATATATGCTGATCTCACCTGGGGACTGAATAATATCTTTAAAAATGATTTTCATACCATCACTTTTGCAATGTATCCGATTTACCTCAATATCGGATTCGGATATGCGTTTTAATAAACAAGTAACAGTTATTGCTGAATTACATTCCCAAAAGAATATATCAGAAGAAGAATGCCTGAAGTTACTACTGGATTTCCGACGAAAGCACCTATGCATCAACCGGACTAACTATTGCAGTATCACCGGAGTAAACAAAACACATGCCATACTCCAATTGAACTCTTTCATCGAAAAAGGAATGATCCATAGACATGGAAGCGGAAAAGCAGTAGTATATATTCAGAGATAAAATTAGTCGTTACCGGATTCTTCCACCTGCTTCACTCCGGAATAAGTAACCTTTACGGTCTGTTGCAATGTAGCTACTTTTACATTGATATTCATAGTGAGAGCTCCACTTTCCACTGTTCCTTCTACTGTGGTGGCACAAGTGCCGAGAGCGGCAGCATCTCCCGAAAAAGTCAAATTCTGTTGACCTGTGAAAGTCGAGGCGTCAGTCTCTTTTTTCACCGTACATTTGTCTATTACAATATCGCCGAACTTCATGATCGTTCCGTTGAGAAACAATTCAAATTCTTTCAGTTCCATTTTTACTTCCGTATCGCTGACCTGGGAAATGGTGATAAACTTGGCTATCCCATTGCCAATCACTGTTTCCTGATCGGAATTATCCGGCTTCATTGATATATCCAGATTACCCCAATAAGTGCCCACTACATCAGGAGCTGTAACAACTGCTTCTTCTTCAGGAGGATTATTACCACTTATATCATTATCATCATCACTGCTACAAGCTGTAAAGAGAGCGACTGAACAGATTAATGCCCATAAATACAATAGATTCTTTTTCATACATTGTTGGTTTAGTTATTAAATAATCGTCAATTATAAACTAAAAAGGAGAAAAAAGGTTCAATTTGGTTCGTTTTTTGAAGATATTTTGAGATCGCAACATTCTTACCGAAAACTTTGTTATATTTGCATAGAGTAATTTTAAAAAAGCCACAACTATGTTTAATTCATTTGGCAATATCTTTCGACTCACAAGTTTCGGTGAGTCTCATGGCAAAGGAGTTGGTGGAGTAATTGACGGATTTCCCTCCGGAATTACTATCGACGAAGAATTTGTACAACAAGAGTTGAATCGCCGCCGTCCGGGACAATCTATCCTGACCACCCCACGTAAGGAGGCTGATAAAGTCGAGTTCCTTTCCGGCATTTTTGAAGGAAAATCAACCGGATGTCCCATCGGTTTCATCGTATGGAATGAAAATCAACATTCCAACGACTATAATAATCTGAAAAACGTATACCGCCCTTCACACGCCGATTACACTTACACCGTAAAATACGGAATACGCGATCATCGCGGCGGCGGGCGATCATCGGCACGCGAAACGATTTCGCGTGTGGTGGCCGGTGCGCTGGCTAAACTGGCACTTCGTCAATTAGGAGTCAGCATTACCGCTTATACCTCACAAGTAGGCGCTATCAAGTTGGAAGGCAGTTATTCAGATTACAACCTCGACCTGATAGAAACTAACGACGTGCGTTGCCCTGACCCTGACAAAGCAAAGGAAATGGCAGACCTTATATACAAAGTAAAAGGCGAAGGTGATACAATCGGCGGTACGCTGACCTGCGTTATCAAAGGATGTCCTATCGGACTGGGGCAACCCGTTTTCGGTAAGTTGCACGCTGCACTGGGCAATGCTATGTTAAGTATCAATGCCGCCAAAGCATTCGAATATGGCGAAGGATTCAAAGGACTGAAAATGAAAGGTTCCGAACAGAACGATGTTTTCTACAATAACAACGGACGGATTGAAACACATACCAACCACTCCGGAGGTATTCAAGGAGGACTCAGCAACGGACAGGATATCTACTTCCGTGTTGTATTCAAACCGATAGCCACTCTGCTAATGGAACAGGAAACGGTCAATATCGATGGAATCGACACAACACTGAAAGCCCGTGGACGCCATGACGCCTGCGTACTGCCCCGTGCCGTGCCTATCGTCGAAGCAATGGCCGCTATGACTATACTTGATTATTATTTGCTGGACAAAGCCACCCAGCTTTAATTATTATCTTTATATGAACGAAATTCAGAAATACATCGCAGCAAACGAACCTCAAATAATGGAGGACTTGTTCAGCCTCATCCGTATTCCCAGTATCAGCGCCCTGCCCGAACATCATGACGATATGCTGGCATGTGCCGAACGCTGGGCACAGTTATTACTCGAAGCGGGAGTGGATGAAGCATTGGTAATGCCCTCCCAAGGCAATCCGATTGTCTTTGCACAGAAGATTGTGGACCCAGACGCAAAAACCGTATTAGTTTACGCACACTATGACGTGATGCCTGCCGAACCACTCGAATTATGGAAAAGCCAACCATTCGAACCGGAAATACGGGACGGATATATCTGGGCACGCGGAGCAGATGATGACAAAGGACAGTCTTTCATCCAGGTGAAGGCTTTCGAATATCTCCTTAAAAACGGGTTATTGAGGAATAACGTGAAGTTTATCTTCGAAGGAGAAGAAGAAATCGGTTCTCCCAGCCTAGAGGCATTCTGTGAAGAACATAAAGAGTTGCTGAAAGCGGACGTTATCCTTGTTTCGGATACCAGTATGTTGGGTGCCGACCTTCCGTCATTAACCACCGGCCTGCGCGGACTGGCTTATTGGGAAATCGAAGTAACAGGACCGAACCGCGACCTGCATTCCGGACACTTCGGAGGTGCGGTAGCCAATCCTATCAATGTGCTTTGCCGGATAATCAGTAAGGTGACGGATACAGACGGAAGAATCACTGTCCCCGGATTTTACGATGACGTGGAAGAAGTACCGCAAGCTGAACGTGAAATGATAGCCCATATTCCTTTCGATGAAAAGAAGTATAAGGAAGCAATCGGCGTAAAAGAACTTTTCGGAGAGAAAGGATACAGTACACTGGAACGCAATAGCTGCCGTCCGTCTTTTGATGTATGCGGCATTTGGGGCGGGTATACGGGAGAAGGTTCAAAGACCGTGCTCCCTTCAAAGGCTTATGCCAAAGTATCTTGCCGACTGGTTCCGCATCAGGATCATCATAAGATTTCGCAAATGTTCACTGATTACATTCTCAGTATTGCTCCAGAAACAGTTCAAGTGAAAGTAACACCGATGCACGGCGGACAAGGTTATGTCTGCCCGATTTCACTTGCAGCCTATCAGGCAGCCGAAAAAGGTTTTGAAATAGCTTTCGGGAAAAAGCCGTTGGCAGTACGCCGTGGCGGCAGCATTCCTATCATTTCTACTTTTGAACAGGTACTGGGAGTGAAAACCGTACTCATGGGATTCGGTCTGGAATCAGACGCTATCCATTCGCCGAATGAGAACTTCTCACTGGATATTTTCAGGAAAGGCATTGAAGCTGTGGCCGAATTTCATCAGGAATATGCCGGACGGTAAAGTGGACACAAGAACCATTATTATAAACGGTATAAACAAAACGGCGGGCAGGCTTACAATCAAGCATCTGTCCACCGTTTTATTTTATAGATAACAAGAAACTACTACATGAGCGGAGTCTCAAAAAGGAACGTAAATGACTCACTATCTTTCAAATCCTTCACCGCATCTCCTGCATAAATCTCTCCCTTCGTCAAAGACAATTTCTTTATACCGGCTTTCGGGCTAAAGTCTATCTTTTTCAAATCAAGCCAAAACAAATTCGGCGTCAATGTGGATTCAAAATAATAGACCTTATTCTTCTGGTCGGAGACGGAACGCCAACGGGTAGAAGAAATATGAGGTTTCTCCGGAGTATTAATGCCAAATGGAACTGAAACATTACGCATCACACTCAGCACACTGGGAACAGCAATTTTTGCATCGGCAGTCTGCGGAATGGCATGAATGTAGAAAGAGGCACGGACAAAACGGTCGCTCGAACGGTTCGTTCCCGGCAACATCTGCAATCCGCCGACTTCTTTCCAGTAATCGTTGATAGCTAACTGGTATTCATACCGAGGAGAATTTGTCATTACCTGATATTCTTTCCCTTCGTGAATGCTTAACTTTCCATCCAGATATTCCAGCACAGCCGTATTGCCTGTTTCGTCGGTGATGGCCATGTGCAAAGTAGATTCCGGTCCTCCATTCGGCATACGGGGAGCGTCAATCCGGAAAGTCTCCTTTTTCAGTTCATCAACGGCCTCACGTACAGTGGCAAAGTTATCAAGCACGTATTGCGTCCAAATACTGATTCCCATTGCCGGACGGATATCACCGGGAAGCGAATAAATAGATTCGGGCAAGAAAAGTAGACTAGCCACCAAGCCCTTTTCATTCATACCGTCGCAAGTTCCTATATCATAACCGGTTGCAATCACACTTCCATACTTGGAAGTCCAGTTCACCGTTTTTTCCTTATTATGCCCAACACGCTGAATGCCACGCGGGAAAACATAGATATTCGACATAATGTCTTCTTTCCAGTCCATTGTACGCCCCGTTATCACCAACTGTTCCGGGCCGAGGTAAACGGCACGTGTACACGCCTCTACCGGCTGTATACTCATCAAAGAGAGAGCAGCCAACATCAATATAACCCCTGTCTGTTTCTTTTTCATATTCTTTTCAAATTAAATAATTGATACTCTTATCTATAATAACAAATATATAACGATTATTGCCGAAAATAAAGATGATTTTAATGAAAATAAGGGATTTGTCCAAAGAAGACTCCCAAAGAGATATTAAATAAATTTAAGACTAATGATTGCAGTTATTCTCATCTTCTATCGTCAAAAAGATAAACATAGAACTATCATGGAAAGAAAACAAACTAAGCGGATTATAATATTCCTTCTTCTATTGCTGGGTATTATATTACCCAATATGGCACAGAAACAAAAGATATGGAAAGCATTTTGCGATAAATGCCGGAGAGAAAAAACCATTGTCGGTGCGCTTCCTTCGCAGTTAGAGAAAGCTCTACGCTGGTCGCCCGGCATTAGTAATGAGCAAAAAGAAGTGATACGTTACATATTATGGAATATGGTTTACGTAGAAGGAGGGACAGCCAATCTCGGAGAAAACAACGATTATCCTGTGAATGTGGGCTCTTTTTTCATCAACCGCTATGAGGTAAGTCAGGATGAATGGTACGTCATTATGGGGGAGAATCCTTCCAACCAACACAGACGTAACTATCCCGTAGATCAAGTTAACTGGTATGACACTCAACGATTCACCCGAAAACTCTCTCAGTTATCCGGCCTCCCCTTCCGTCTGCCGTTCGAAGCAGAATGGGAATATGCCGCACGTGGAGGCTTGAATACCCAAAACTACATTTATGCCGGTAGCGATGACCCGACACAAGTCGCTTGGTTTAAAGAAAAATACTCCAATGAAAACACATATGTATCCAACGATATAGGAACCAAAAAACCCAACGAACTCGGACTTTATGATATGAGCGGAAACATCTACGAATGGTGCATGGACTGGTATGATAAAAAAGTTCCTTTCACCGGAAATATTGATCCTGACCTGAAGGGGATTGATCTACATAAAGTGCTACGCGGAGGAAGTTATTATACTATCGCCAAATACTGCAAAATCACCAACCGTTATGGAGTCAATCCACTGCGTTGGGACATTGACTACGGATTACGGCTAGTAATATCCTTTCAGGATAACACGGAGGAAAAGAGAGTAGCCCAATAAAAATATTCTACACTAATCATACACATAAAAAATCCCGTATACGTTGTTTTGAATACTCAAACTATCACATATACGGGATTTAAAAGAACAAGCCTTTACCTTGTTTAAACTAATCGTTCATTATAAACAAGCTTAATCGTCAGTAGGAACTTTCATGTTCTCATAAACCTCAATCCATGAGTTCCATTCGGCAGGTGCGTCATTGGTCGCAGCAGTTTTCAGTGTACGATATTTATAGGAAAGATAAAAACGGGTGACTCCGTCTACGGTGATGTATCTGTTTGCCTGCTGGACAGACAATGCTTCATCATCATCAGTTGTACCGGGTAATTGTACTACCTCTATCAATTCTGATTTATAAGGTTTTAGTATAAGAGTATTATATTTGGTACCATCGATATAAGTCAGTTCCTCCTCACCGATTTCCATGATAAGGCTCGACTTGTTTATTAATTCCTCTTCTGCTTTATTGGCACTGTTTTCAATGCCGGCATTCAATCTCACACCCCGTTTCGACAAGGGATATAGAATCTTATTCGCTGATATCTGTGTAGGCTTTGTATCATCTTCCCGCAGCTGAGTACCCCTCATAAATAATGTCAAAGGACTTTTCTGACTGGTAAAATCATTCTCAATATACACCTTATACAACACCCGCGACTTATCTTTATTCACTTCATAAGGAGTGCAACTGGCAATCCGTAAAGGAATCAGATAAGTGGAATCGGGAGACAATCCCTCGGTCCTAACTTCAATAGGCAACTTTACATAGGGGTCCTGATCGCCAACTTTCATCACCGCAGTATAACTTTTAATCGTATATCTGGAAGGATCCAGTTCTTTCGCGTACTTATCCTCATCCAAGTCAAAGTTATCATGATTATACTTATCAATCAAGTCAGGATCTTTTTCCAACGTTACGGTCACGTCCTGGTCAATAGCCCGTGTACCACCTGCGTAAATGGTTATATATCCAACGGAAACCGGAGTATTCAGCGAATGAGTGACCGGAAACGTCAAGTCCGTTTCACTCAACACATACACCACCTTCTTGTATAGCTCACCTTCAAATATTGAATTTTCATTGCACGCTGTCAATCCCATTAACACGGCACAATACATCATATATTTTGTTATTGATTTCATTCTCATATCAAATTTTAATTTATAGTTCCCGTTAATTATCCCAACCCGGATTCTGATCCATTAATGGCACTTTCCGCAATTCAGCACGGGGAATAGGCAAGAAGACCATTTTCTTATCGGCCACTCTGGTACGTGCAAAAAGATGATTGACCGTTGTTCTTTGGAAAAATTCATCTTCAAACCCGTCCGTATTCATACCTACAATCGGTTCTTTTTCCGTATCCAAATAAATACCCCAACGACGGACATCATAAAAACGTCTGTTCTCGTGAAGGAACTCAATCATGCGTTCTCTCACAATGATGTCAAACATTTTATCAGCAGAACTTAACTCATCGGTAGTCAAGCCCGGCAAACCCGCCCGATAGCGAACCATATTAAAGTATTTCGCCATTTCGTTCATATCGCGAGTATAAGTGCCCGTGCTTTCATCGCTGAAAGTCACCGTATGAGATCCGGTCAGATTATTCAATGCTTCTACATACGAAAGTAATATTTCCGCATAACGGATAATGGGGAATGATTTAGGTAATACGGTTGCATCGGTACCACTCCAAGCATCATCATTATGGACATATTTCTTCATCACATACCCGGTCACCGGATAATTGTTGGCGTCACCGGAACCTACCGCTTTATCCTTTCCGGAAGCCCCATAGCCACTCGCACCTTTCCAATAATAGACATAGACATTTTTCTTCACAGCTTCACTTGTAGAAGCACAAGGCCAGAAACAACCGCTAAAACCAATCGATGCATAGAAGCGCGGTTCACGGTTTATATACATATTATAAACACCGCTCTTTAACTGGTATCCGGAGAAAGACTTCACTTCAGAAGTGAATCCGTCTTCCAGATATGGATATTCATCGCTCGAATTGGTACGATCTCTACCATCAACCATATAGTAAGCATCAATAAACTTCTGAGGGACAGCCATTCCATTATATCCTCCCATTAGCCCCACCGGAAAAGCGTGCCGGGTATAACTACGAAGACTACCGGATGTTCTTCCCCATATATATTCCGGATTCTTAGTAGCGGTCGATTCGCCCGTAAACATATCGCTATAAGATTTATAGGGATCAATCCCCACAGCCCCTTCCGGGAAAGTTTTCGTATAATAGTTTACGTCTGATACATTGGTCGGCAATTCCGGCGTGTACTTGTCACTTTTTACGGTATGCAACTCATACATATCCATATCAATTACCCGTTTGGCAGCATGCGCAGCTACCGCCCAACGTTGCTCGTCATAAGTCTGGCTAACATAGGGAACATTGTCCGATTTACGTATCCAACCTCCGAAAGTCGTTTTCGCTGCACTTCCTCCATTGAACAAAGGACTTGCCTGTTGCAACCGTAAGCGAGCAATCAGCGCATACGCAGCTCCGCGTGTAGGACGCCCGAACTGAGATACCGTAACCCGCAAAGGAATATAATTTGCAGCAATTTCCAACTCGTTACAGATATAATCTACTGATTCATCATACGTTGCTCTTTCCTTATTATAGTATGCAGGAGATTCATTGGTATTCATCGGCTCATCTCCCACAAGAACGACAGGACCAAAGTTTTGAAGCAAATTATAATAAGCATAGCCTCTCATAAAATGTGCATAGCCCAGAATCTCGCGTTGTTCTATATTTGTAAGGTCTTTACATTCATTGATTCTACTGAAAATAATATTAACCTTACGAATGATTTTATACATCTGTGCCCAGTTATTCATCGTTCCCAAGTTATCGGGAGTCGTGTGCCCCAAAACAAATGTTACTCCGGGAAATTCGCCCGTGTTCCATTGCACAAAGGCTTCATCCGAACCGGTAACACCCGGTGTATAAGCACCACCCCAGATAGCGCCCTCATCGGGGAAGAAAGCAGCCGTAGCCCATAGATATTTCTGAAGATTCATTTTATTCTGAAAAATAGAATCGTATCCCAATGTATCAGCAAAATACTCATCCACATTCAAGTAATTGCAGGAGGACAGGCAAAAGTAGAACGCTGTACATAGCGTTATCATTAATCTTTTAAAATATTTCATATCATGCATATTTAGAAATGGATATAGGTTTGAAATGCGTAACGGGCAGGAATAGGATAAACACGCCCCATTTTCTGTGCTTGTTCCGGATCTACTGTTTTCACACCGCTCCAGACTGCCAGATTATATCCCACCAATTGAAAGTCGAATGACTGTATACCCAGTCTTTTTACAAATCCCTTGGTCTTCAGGTTATAGGTTAAGCTAATTTCCTGTAAACGTAAATAGCGCGCATTGTCTTTCCAGAAAGTAGATTTCTTAGTATTATTTTCATTCTTACCATAGGATAATCGAGGGAATGCTGCATTAGGGTTTTCCGTAGAGGGATCTCCTGAATACCAGGCTGGAGTCCAGCGATTTGCCTGAACGCCGGCTTCCACAGGTACATTACCTGTCTTTTCACCATGGAAAGGAACATATCCCATTTCATATCCATTACCGACTTTAAAATAGGTTGTATTTCCCGTTCCTTTGAACAGACAAGCCAGTGTAAACGATTTGTAACGGAACTCTCCGCCGAATCCATACATCAATAACGGATAGTTAGAGTAGGCCAACGGCACTTGGTCGTCTTCCGTTATACGTCCATCACCATTCACATCTTTATATTTAATATCACCCGGACGGACAGTTCCAAACTGCGACGGACTGCTCTCCACATCTTGGTCATCTCTGAACAATCCCAATGCTATGTAACCACGTTGCACTCCATACGGCATACCGCTTATCTGCTGATAGGGATATTTTGGATCAGCCTGTTCCCAGTTCTGCACATCATTCTTCGAATAGGTAAAGTTTCCTCTGATCGTAAATGAGAAGTCTTTGCCTATATCCTGCGAATAAGAAATATTTCCGTCAGCTCCGTAGCTACGCATCTTTCCCACATTACCATAAGGCATGGTGATAATACCCGCGAAATCAGGAACCTGAGTTCTCTGCTGGAAAATACCATTTCGCTGGTCATTGAAATAATCGACCACTAAGGAGAGTTTTTCTTTGAAGAATTTCGCTTCAATACCCACATCCGCTTTGGTTGATTTCTCCCAAGCCAGATTGTCAGCACCTACGATAGACTCGTTCACACCATTGGAATCGCTTCCCCAGCCCGTAGCCGCATTAGAATTAATAATAGTCAGATAAGGGAAGCGTTTATTGGAAATACGGTCGTTACCTACTTGTCCATACGAGAAACGGATTTTAAGAAAATCCAGCCAAGGCACCGCTTTCCGCATGAAATCATAGTTTGTCGGCACCCAACCGATAGCTCCCGAAGGAAAGAAACCGAATTGCTTACCCGGCTCGAAGTTTTCGGAACCTGTATAACCGAAGTTTGCATCAATGAAATAGGTATCTTTAAAACTATAAGTAATTCTTCCGGATACTCCCTGATAACGTTTGGGAATAGCGCTCATACTGTCAGTGATGTCTTTAGTCGCCTTCTCGTCACTCATGTAATAGTAAAGCAAGGCTGTTGTCCTGTGTTTATCATTGAATAACCTTTCGTAATTGGCAGTAAACTCGAAATGATATTTACGCCAATGATTCAATGTCTTACTGAATGTAGCTGCTTGAGCGTCAACTTTCTTTGCCAATTGAAGTTCTCCGGAAGTCGTTCGCCCGATAGCCGAATACATCTCCGGCATTACAAAACGAGTCTCATCATAATATACGTCGCTATTCAACGCGCCCTGTACTTTTACTTTCAATCCTTTCAGAAGAAATGACAAATCCTGGTTCAGAGCGAGAGTCACCATATTTTTGTAAGTCTCGCGGGTAGCCATTCCCGTATGATTAAGCATTACATAAGGTGAATAGGCATCATTGACACCATAAGCCGGAAGTTGTCCTGTTGAAAACCTAGTAGGAATAGTCAACGGTGTCAACATTGACTGAGCATTCCAAAGTAAATCTGTGTTAGCCATTCCCGGCTCTTTTTTATTGGATATAAATCCGTCCAACCCCAAATAGAGGGTGGTTGACTTAGTAACATTGATATCCAAATTGGTTCGATAATTATATGTGTTGTATCCTGTGTCTGCCTTGTAACGGCTGTCAGGGTCTTGAATATATGCTGCCGACTCTTTCGACATACCCATACTCACAAAATAACGGGCAATACTACCACCTCCCTGTGCACTTACATAATAAGTCTGCTGGAAAGAAGTCTTATGCAGAATTTCGTCTTGCCAGTTTACATCCGGATACAAATCCGGGTCCAATTGATATTGGATTAAATCCATTTCCATAGGAGAATAGAGTTCTTTCTCTCCTGAAACGACTCTGGCTTCATTGGCCAGCTTGGCGTAATCATAAGCTCTCAAATATTTAGGTAACCGCTTCAACTGTGAAATAGTAAAATTGGCACGGGCTGTAATTTTGAGTTTTTCTACTGTTCCCCGCTTGGTCGTTACAAGAATTACTCCGTTAGCACCACGAACACCGTAAACCGCCGTTGCAGAAGCATCTTTTAAAACAGAAAAGCTCTCTACGTCAGCAGGATCAACCTGACTCAAATCGCCTTCCAAACCGTCAATCAACACCAAAGCCGAACTATTAGCACCAAATGTTCCTATACCGCGAACCCAAAATTCCGAGATATTTTTACCCGGTTCACCACTCGACTGGATAGAGATAACTCCCGGCACTCTACCTCCCAAAGAGTTATTCAGTGAAGTGGCCGGAACAGCAAGGTCACCAATATCCACGCTTGTGATAGCTCCTACTACGCTCACTTTACGCTGGGTTCCCATACCCACCACTACTACTTCGTCCAAAGCAGTAGCAGAAGGAGTCATTTTAAGAACCAGGTTTGTCTGGCTATCGGTAACGAAATACTCTATCTTATCATATCCGATATAATTAACGATCAGTACATCGCCTTTATGTGCCTGAACTTTAAATCTACCATCCAAATCGGTCGTTGTACCTACGCCCGGACGGTCTTTCAAGAATATATTAGCGCCGATAATCGGTTCCTTATCGGACGACTTATCGACAACTATACCCGAAATAGTCAGCGATTTCCCCGCTTTTTGAGCCATGACGCCCAAACAGCATAAAAGTAAAATTTGAATAATATATAATTTTCTCATGTTGAATTAGTGATAAACAGGTTACTGAATAGCAAGTTTTCTAATACACTTATTTTTAGTATCTGCAATGTAAATTGTACCTTCTTCATCCACAGCTACTCCCCAAGGCTCATCAAATAAAGCGTCATCCGGCGTACCGTCTACATAGCCGGCTCTGCCCGGGACACCAATTACAGTACTTACTGCTCCTTCCCGGTCAATCGAACGAATACAATGATTACTGGAATCTGCAATATACATGATTCCGTCTAAGTCGAAACATATCTGTGAAGGGAAATTAAATCGTGCGTTCAAACGTTTTCCGTCCTCATAGCCAGGATCTTCTCTTGCTCCTGCATACAATTCATAATTTCCGGTAGAAAGTTCATAGCGATAAATACAATGCTTGCTCCGATAACAAATATAGAGCACATCCGGATCGAGACTATCAAAACAACAGATAGCATCATAAGTCCAACCCGCATCCAGCCCCGTAGTAACTAGTTCTGCTTCCTTACTCTTAGGATCCATTTTAGCCAAGTTTCCATTTAATGCCTTTATATACACCAGTTTATCTTCCGGATTAACAGCAGCGGATATATATTGGTCTAATGTTACATTCTGTGGCTTCACCTGTTTTTTAGCCCATTGTGTTTCCGGATCAAATTGTAACAAATTACCTCCTTGTACCCAAAGCGGTAAAAAGACTTTCTGCCCTTCTGTTTCAACCATTGGAATAAATGGAGCTGTAATATTTGTAGCTAATGTAGTTACCATATTTTGTTGCTCATTTATCTGGCGTAAACGATAACTGGACCTTTCGCAAACAAATATATTTTTCTCACGATCTACGCAAACAAAATGAGTCAATCCGAACTGAGCTGCCGCCAATGTTCCGTCAACTGCATTTACTTCCGTTCGCGGCGTTCCCGTAATCGTACTTACAGTAACCTGTGTCTTATACGAAAACTGCTGTTCAAAACTGGCTTTATCTTTACCTACTTCTACTGTAATAGTGCAATTATCTCCCGGTTGCCGAGGAGTAATGACATAAATTTTAGTTCCTATGGAACGTACCACTGCCGCTTGTTTTTCATTGTAGAATACTTTTATCTGCGAAAGATCAGTTCCGAAATTTTCTCCATTAATAATAACTTTCGTTGCCATTCCCCCATTTTCAGGGTAAAAAGAGGTTAGTTTAATCGGTTGATTTGGATCATAAGGTTTGCCTGTTGTGCCACCTTCTTCTGAATCACTTTTACATGCTGAAAGAAAGGTTATCAGCATTGCAAATAAAATAGTTACCAAAGATGTTTTTCTCATTACTATTATTTCATTTATTAAATTAATGATCCTATTTAATAGTTTATCAGTTTTTTATCCTATGAAAGGAAGATCAAATAAACTTTTAAACCAAGATCAAAGGTTAACGATTAATCGAAATCCATCAGTTTTTTGGGGACCTGACTGGAATCAATTTTAGAGAATAAGCCTGTTAACACTCCTTTGAAGTATCAACATGTTTGCCTTTGTTTTTGAATTTTCATTTCCAAAATTCATAATTCATAAGATAAGCGGAGGTTTTCTTTTCATAAGCATTTCTTGATTTAGTTAATAAAAAATTAGTCGAATATCCTTTGCTTGTTACTAAGTTCTACTTGAACTTAGGTTATAAACTGAAAAAGAAAGCCCTGTGCTACTCTCACTTGAATAATACGGTAGATATATTAGATCGAAATATAGTCATGGACTATTTTAGGCATGAAAATCACTGGCAAAGTTCACAAAAGAAAAAAAATAATAATAAAACAATTTATTATATATTGTTATATAATAAAATATTGTATATTTGCATTCGAGAATATTAAATATTTGCACAAGACACAAGAAGGCTATATAAAAATAAATACAGAGAAAGTACATTTAAACATCCAAATAATATTTAAGGTACTTATTTTTTATTATTTATTACCTTTTACCTAAGTTCAAGTAGAACTTAGGCATTTTTTAGCATTTGATTCAGTGTACTCGATCAAAGTTTCATAGAATCGCGTTATCTTTTTGAATACCAACAATATACATTACGCGAACGTCTTAATCTTAATAATTACAAATATCAGAAATTAGTTACATTTTCCCTAAATGCTTCCACTATTATGAAAAAAAGTTCTCACTGTAGTGAGAACTTTTTTCCTTATCGCGACATTTTTTTCTTATTATGATGAAATTTACAACAACACACTATAATTTAGTAATAGTATTGGCTACAACTGAAACTCGTCTTTTACTTAAACCTTATAAGACTAAAACTATTCAAATGTTTTTCGGTATGTACATCCATTTTTCCATTCCGAACACCCGTAGGCTGTTTTTCCTTTTATGATAATTCCCTTACCACAAACCGGACAGGATTGTCCTACTAATGAGTCCGGAGTATTATTCAGAGAAGAAATAGGGGTAGCAACAGGAGACGGTGATACTTCTGTTTTTGACTCTTTTGATTCTCCTGCTTCGGAATTCTTTTTTTTCTCTTTCGGCGGCGTACTTACTTTCCGTTCACGTTTTTTAGGTTCCTTCTTTGCCTTCTCTTCGGTCTTGGCAGCTACCGCATCTTGAATAGTGATACGACGATTGGTATTATCAGAAAGTACACTCATTACAATTTCCGAAACCATTTGTTTCAGTTCTTCAAGAAATTGGCGAGCATCGTATGTTTTCTTTTCTATCTCACGCAACTTCTTTTCCCAAATACCCGTCAACTCCGCTGATTTCAAAAGTTCTTCGTGGATTAGCTGCACCAATTCTACTCCTGTCGGTGTAGCGATCAGATTCTTTCTCTCCTTGCGGATATAATTTCGTTTGAACAGCGTTTCAATAATAGCGGCACGGGTAGATGGGCGACCGATACCATTCTCTTTCAAGGCATCGCGAAGTTCATCATTATCGACTAGTTTTCCGGCGGTTTCCATAGCCCGGAGCAAGGTCGCTTCCGTAAAAGGTCTTGGCGGCTGCGTCCATTTTTCATTCAAGTCGGGGATGTGAGGACCACTCTCCCCTTTTGCAAAGGCAGGAAGGACATTTTCATCGTCATCGTCCTTTTCTTCAGTAGTGTCTTTCACATCTTTAGCGAATACCACACGCCAGCCTGGTTCTAAGATTTGCTTACCGGTGACTTTAAATTCTATTTTATCCACTTCACCCATCACGGTAGTAGTCGAAATCTTACAATCAGGATAGAACACTGCTATAAAACGGCGCGCTATTAAGTCATAGACACGACGTTCCATATCAGTAAGGTTTTGAGCATAAACTCCGGTAGGGATAATGGCGTGGTGGTCCGTCACTTTCGAATTATCAAATACCTTTTTTGATTTAGGCAACGTAGAACCATTCAACGGGGCAGTCAATACTTCGTAATCACGAAGCCCTTTCAGAATACCAGGACATTTCGGATAAATATCGTCGCTCAGAAAAGTGGTATCAACACGTGGATATGTAGCAACTTTCTTCTCATAAAGAGATTGGATCAGTTTCAGTGTTTCATCGGCAGAATAGGCGAATTTCTTGTTACACTCTACCTGAAGGGAAGTCAAGTCAAACAAACGCGGAGCATATTCCTTTCCGTCTTTCTTACCAACACTGGTTACCACAAAAGGAAGGTCTTTGATACGTTGTACCAAGGCTTCACCTTCTTCACGATTGGCGATAGGATCGATACCCGGATTGTCTATTTTCTTTTTTCCACCGTTTTTTTCTTCTTCTGCCGCTATTTCTTCATCACTTTTGCGGATAAGTGCGGAGAAAGTAGTATCTCGATAGTTTGTTTTTAGTTCCCAATATTGCTTGGGTTGGAAATTGGCAATTTCCAACTGACGGTTGACAATCAATGCCAAAGTAGGTGTCTGCACACGTCCGATAGAAAGCACCTGTTTGTTTTGACCATATTTAATAGTATATAAGCGTGTGGCGTTCATTCCCAGCAGCCAGTCACCTATTGCACGAGAAAGTCCCGCCTCATACAACGATTGGAAATCAGACTGATCTTTTAACTTGGAAAAACCTTCACGAATAGCCTCTTCCGTCAAAGAAGAAATCCACAAACGCCTCACCGGACAGCGTGCACCCGCCTTTTGCATCACCCAGCGCTGAATCAATTCTCCTTCCTGACCGGCATCACCGCAATTGATAATCTCATCTGCATTCTGCATCAACTGTTCGATAATATGAAACTGTTTCTCAATACCCGGGTCATGTCCAATCAGTTTGATACCGAAACGTGGGGGGATCATCGGCAAGCTACCCAAGCTCCACGATTTCCAATTGGGTGTATATTCATGCGGTTCTTTCAAGGTACAGAGATGCCCGAATGTCCAGGTCACCTGGTATCCGTTCCCTTCTATATATCCCTCTTTCCTTGTATGAGCGCCGAGTACCTCGGCTATATCGCGTGCAACAGATGGCTTTTCGGCTATGCAAACTATCATTCTTTCTCCTCTTGTTTTTATACTATCAGTCTACAAAGTTACATGATTATTTCTCACTGACCGCATGAAGATAAAAAAAAGTCTATCATAAGAAAAAAGTGATTGCCTCTATTATAAAAGACAATCACTTCGTTAACGTTCTAATCTAGATATATCAACTACAATTATTCTTCATCCATAAGAATTTCCAGAATTTGACAAGCAGCTTTCGCTACCGGAGTACCCGGACCGAAAATAGCGGCCACACCTGCCTTATACAAGAAGTCATAATCCTGTGCAGGGATAACGCCACCGGCAATCACTACAATGTCTTCACGTCCCAGTTTCTTCAACTCTTCGATAATCTGCGGAACCAATGTCTTGTGTCCGGCAGCCAGTGAAGAAACACCTACTACATGAACATCGTTTTCTACCGCTTCGCGAGCTGCTTCCGCAGGAGTCTGGAACAGAGGTCCCATATCCACGTCGAAACCACAGTCCGCATAACCTGTTGCTACCACTTTAGCACCACGGTCGTGACCGTCCTGTCCCATTTTGGCAACCATAATACGAGGTTGACGCCCCTCTTTCTTCGCAAACTTCTCAGCCAGTTCACAAGCACGCTTGAAGTCGCTGTCGTTTTTACTTTCTGATGAATACACGCCTGATATAGTTCTAATTATTGCTTTATAACGTCCTACTATCTGTTCGCAAGCAAATGAGATTTCACCCAATGTCGCACGAACACGAGCCGCTTCCACAGCCAGTTCCAGCAAGTTACCCTTACCGGTCTTCACACATTCGGTAATTGCAGCCAATGCCTTGTCCACTTCAGCCTGGTTGCGTCCTTCTTTCAAACGTTTCAGGTTTTCAATCTGTTCAAGACGAACGGCAGTATTATCAATTTCAAGAATATCAATCGGAGCTTCTTTATCCAGACGGTACTTGTTCACACCCACAATAGTCTGCTGACCACTGTCGATACGAGCCTGTGTACGTGCGGCAGCTTCTTCGATACGCATCTTCGGAATGCCGGTTTCGATAGCTTTCGCCATACCACCCAGTTTTTCGATTTCCTGAATGTGCTCCCAAGCCTTATGAGCCAATTCGTTCGTCAAAGACTCTACATAATAAGAACCGCCCCACGGGTCAACATTCTTACAAATGTAAGTTTCTTCCTGAATATAAATCTGAGTATTACGTGCAATACGTGCGGAGAAATCTGTCGGAAGAGCGATAGCCTCATCCAATGCATTGGTATGCAGAGACTGAGTATGTCCCAAAGCGGCAGCCATAGCTTCGATACAAGTACGTCCCACGTTGTTGAACGGGTCTTGTTCGGTCAGTGACCAACCGGAAGTCTGTGAGTGAGTACGCAATGCCAGTGATTTCGGGTTCTTCGGATTGAACTGTTTCACAATCTTCGCCCACAACATACGTGCGGCACGCATCTTGGCAATTTCCATAAAGTGGTTTGTACCGATTGCCCAGAAGAAAGACAGACGCGGAGCAAACGCATCAATGTCGATGCCTGCGGCAGTTCCGGCACGAAGATATTCCAAACCGTCAGCCAATGTATAAGCCAACTCGATATCCGCCGTAGCACCTGCTTCCTGCATGTGGTAACCGGAGATAGAGATAGAATTGAATTTCGGCATCTTCTGTGAAGTATATTCGAAGATATCGGAAATAATCTTCATAGAGAATGCAGGCGGATAAATATAGGTGTTACGCACCATAAACTCTTTCAGAATATCGTTTTGGATTGTACCTGCCATTTCTTCCAGTTTGGCACCTTGTTCCAGTCCGGCATTGATATAGAATGCCATAATAGGAAGTACCGCACCGTTCATTGTCATAGACACGGACATCTTGTTCAAAGGAATGCCATCGAACAGGACTTTCATGTTCTCTAAGGAACAGATAGACACACCTGCCTTACCTACGTCGCCCACAACACGTTCGTGGTCGGGGTCATAACCGCGATGAGTAGCCAAGTCGAATGCTACCGACAGACCTTTCTGACCGGAAGCCAAGTTACGGCGATAGAAAGCATTTGATTCTTCAGCAGTGGAGAATCCGGCATACTGGCGGATAGTCCAAGGACGAAGCGTGTACATTACTGAATACGGACCACGCAGATAGGGCGGAAGTCCGGCAGCATAGCCGAGGTGTTCCATTCCTTCGAGGTCTTCTTTTGTATAAACAGGCTTCACTTCAATGTGTTCCGGCGTTTTCCAGTCAGCGGAGATACCGTTAGCCTTTTGCCATTCAGCACCGTTAGCAGGCTGAAATGCGGCATATATATCTAAGTTTTTAAAATCTTTTCTCATCTTACTTCAATAGTTTGGCGTTAAACTCTTTCAAGGTATCCAGTACGTTGACACGGACATGGATGAAGTTTTCGATACCTGCTGCTTTCAGTTCGTCCATACAAGCAGGAGCACCGGCAACGATAAACATAGCGCGGCCGTCCAATGCCTTGAATGCAGGAATTGCATATTCCGCATATTCATCATCACTTGAACAGATTACGACAATATCAGCTTTGGCAGCCATAGCTGCTTCTACTCCAGCTTCTACCGTTTCAAATCCGAGATTATCAACCACTTCATAACCGGCACAAGCCAGGAAGTTGCAAGAATACTGTGCACGTGCCTGACGCATAGCCAGATTACCGATAGTCAGCATGAATGCTTTCGGACGTTTGCCGGATGCTTCCGTTTCGAGACGCAATGCTTCAAACTCGCTGGCAGCACGGTCGAATACCAATGTATCCACATCTTTCTCACAAGTATGGTCTTTTCCACCACAGCAGCATTTTGCTTCAACCGGTTGCTTATCTCCGGCCTTTTCATTGAAGTTCGGGAATTGGTTAGTACCCAGCAATACTTCACGACGTTGGGCCACCGCTTTATGACGGGCTTTATTACTTTCGTTGACAGCAGCCTGAACAGTCCCCGCCTTCAATGCTACATAGAAACCACCGGCTTCTTCTACAGACAGGAACAAGTTCCATGCTTGCTGTGCAATAGAAATTGTCAGGTTTTCAATATAATAAGAGCCGGCAGCCGGGTCAATTACTTTATCGAAATGAGATTCTTCCTTCAACAATAGTTGTTGATTGCGTGCCAGACGTTCGGAGAATTCATCCGGAGTCTCGTATGTCTTGTCAAACGGAGTCACTGTCATAGAATCCACACCACCTAATGCAGCGCTCATCGCTTCAGTTTGTGTACGGAGCAGGTTCACGTGTGCATCAAACAAAGTCAGATTGAAAGTGGAAGTTTCGGCATGAACCGCCATTTTTGCCGCGCAACGACATTCACCGTTAGCACCTTTGTTATCACAGTCGCGCAAACATTCCGGATTGTAAGAAGCTACAATATTCGCCCACAACAGACGTGCTGCACGGAATTTAGCAATTTCAAGGAAATAGTTGGAACTGATACCGAAGTTGAATTTGATTTTTTTAGCCACTATAGCAGCAGGAACACCGGCATCGGTCAATTGGCTCATGTATTCATTACCCCAAGCCAGTGCATACCCCAATTCCTGAGAAATATAAGCTCCGGCATTGTTCAGCGATAATGCGTTCACATTCAGTACGCGGTAGAAAGGAAGCGGTTGGATAGCTTCAATCAGTGCTTTAGCAGTTTGCACCATATCACCCTTTTCCTTGCCGCGGGTCAGCATTTTGTTGAAGAAATCATAGTTGATAGAGCCTTTCAGCTTCTTCACATCATAATCCTTCTTCCGGAAATAAGCTACCAGCAGATTAGCCAGTTCAACAACGTGTCCCTGACAAGTAGAGAAGTTCAGTTCAACACACTCAGCTTGAATATCATTCAACAGAGTCTCAAGATATTCCGCATTGAGTTCTTTTGCCTTTACATGGAAAGAAAGTGAATCGACACCTTTGTTCAGGATATCCAGTGCTTTCGCATTGGCCTCTTTAGGACATTCCACTTTGATTTCCTGACGTACCAGCCATTCATTGTTGTCCTTCTTGGTTCCTCTTAAATAAGGGAATTCTCCGGGAAGTGCGTCTGTCGTCTTCAACCCTTCCAAGTCCTCCATCCGGTAGAAAGGTTTCACTTTGAATCCTTCGTTCGTCTTCCAAACGAGCTTCTTCTCAAAATCAGCACCTTTCAAGTCGGCTGTAACCTTCTCCATCCATTGTTCGGTGGAGACAGGAGAAAAGTCTGAGAAGAGTTTTTCTTTTTTGTCTGCCATAGTTTATCTAAAATTAAAACAAGAATTAATATTGTCTCTATTTTTATCTGTCTCTTTCCAAATGTCTGTTGTTCGACTTGCAAATATAATTAATAAGTTCAAACGAAACTTCTTTTTATAGAAAATTCGCACACCTCCACTTTGTATAGAATCTGTATGGAAATTCTTCTTTCCCGCAATTTTTAGTTCTTCTTTTATTTGATTAGCTCCAATGTTATGACTAATTTTGCACCCGTTTTTAGAAAAGACATTATAAAAACTACTAAATTATGGATTGGTTACAAAGTTTATTGTGGGACCCCAGTTCCGTGGCACACATCGTGTTCCTCTACGCATTCGTAGTGGCAGCCGGCGTGTATCTCGGTAAGATAAAGATATTCGGTGTATCTTTGGGCGTCACATTTGTTTTGTTTGCCGGCATCCTAATGGGACATTTCGGCTTCACAGCCGATACACACATCCTACATTTCATCCGTGAATTCGGATTGATCTTGTTCGTATTCTGTATCGGTCTTCAGGTGGGGCCATCGTTCTTCTCTTCTTTCAAAAAGGGGGGAATGACATTGAACCTGTTGGCTGTAGGCATCGTAGTGTTAAATATTGCTGTTGCATTGGGGCTCTATTACCTTTGGAACGGTCGTGTTGAATTGCCGATGATGGTAGGTATTCTCTACGGAGCTGTAACGAACACTCCGGGACTTGGTGCTGCCAACGAAGCACTGAACCAGTTGAGCTACAACGGCCCGCAGATCGCATTGGGTTATGCCTGTGCTTATCCGCTCGGCGTAGTAGGTATTATCGGTTCTATCATCGCTATCCGCTACATCTTCCGTGTCAATATGGCAAAAGAAGAAGAAAGCCTGAAAATGCAGAGCGGAGATGCACACCATAAGCCGCATATGTTGAGCCTTGAGGTACGCAACGAGTCTATCAGTGGAAAGACACTGATTGAGATTAAAGAATTTCTAGGACGTCAGTTCGTTTGCTCCCGCATTCGTCACGAAGGGCACGTAAGCATTCCGAACCATGAGACTATTTTCAATGTAGGCGACCAGCTATTTATCGTCTGCTCTGAAGAAGATGCACCCGCCATTACCGTATTCATCGGTAAGGAAGTAGATATAGACTGGGAGAAACAAGATCTCCCAATGGTATCCCGCCGTATCCTGGTCACCAAACCGGAAATCAACGGAAAGACGCTGGGTTCTATGCACTTCCGTAGTATGTACGATGTCAATGTAACCCGTGTCAATCGTTCCGGTATGGACTTGTTTGCTGATCCCAACCTGATACTGCAAGTAGGCGACCGTGTTATGGTAGTAGGCCAGCAGGACGCAGTAGAGCGTGTAGCAGGTGTCTTGGGTAATCAATTGAAGCGTTTGGATACTCCGAATATCGTAACTATTTTCGTAGGTATTTTCCTGGGTATCCTTTTGGGTAGTCTTCCTATCGCATTCCCCGGTATGCCGACACCATTGAAACTTGGTCTGGCAGGTGGTCCGCTGGTAGTTGCAATCCTTATCGGACGCTTCGGTCATAAACTCCACCTGGTGACTTATACCACCATGAGCGCCAACCTGATGCTTCGTGAAATCGGTATTGTGCTGTTCCTTGCCAGTGTGGGTATAGATGCCGGCGCCAACTTCGTACAAACGGTTGTCGAGGGTGATGGATTACTTTATGTAGGTTGTGGTTTCTTAATTACCGTCATTCCGTTACTCATTATCGGTGCTATCGCCAGACTATATTATAAAGTAAACTACTTTACCCTCATGGGATTGATTGCCGGTAGTAATACCGACCCTCCCGCATTGGCGTACGCCAATCAGACAACATCCGGAGATGCTCCGGCAGTAGGTTACTCTACTGTTTATCCATTATCTATGTTCCTCCGCATTCTAACGGGACAAATGATATTACTGGCAATGATGTAAATCAAGCTTAGTTTATATAAATGATAAAGCCGGCCAACTCCATAAAAGGAATAGCCGGCTTTATTTTATTTACTACCTAGTCAGTTTCTCCGAATCAAAACCTTAATTGTAACTTCTTAGCCACAAATTCTTCTACAAACCGTACTGTTTCTTCAATCCCTAAAGAAGACGAATCAATACACAGATGATAAGTAGCTGCCGCTCCCCATGTCTTATAACTATAATAATTATAATATTCCGAACGTCTTTTATCGGCTTTCTCTATCATCTCTTCCGCCACTTCTTCATTCACATTATGAATCCGGCAAAGACGTATGATACGGTCTTCTTTGGAAGCCGAGATAAAAACATTGGCACAACGGGGATGTTCCCTTAAAATATAGTCAGCACAGCGTCCTACAAACACACAGGATTTTTCTGCCGCCAAACGACGGATAACGTCACTCTGTACCTTGAACAGTGCATCATTACTCAAACAATTGTTACAAGGCATGGCTCCCTCACTGATAAAGGGGAAACGCATACCAAATAATCCGCCGATAATTCCCTGCGAAGCTTTCTCGTCCGCCTTCTCAAAAAACTCTTTGCATAATCCGCTCTCCTCAGATGCCAGATTAATCAGTTCTTTATCGTAAAAGTCAATGCCCAGACGAGCAGCCAGTTTCTCTCCTATTTCTTTTCCGCCGCTACCTAGTTGGCGACCGATATTAATGACATAATTACCGTTCATAGTAAACTTAATTTTATGGTTGTGTAGCAAACATACGACTTTTTTCTAAAACTCACATCATCAAACGAAAGTTATATTTAAAAGTGACGATGAAATATCCCTTTATTTCCTGCGTACGATACTCATAAAAGCCATCAGAAGTAGCCATACGCCCATAACTTTTTTTCTTTCCCAGAATATCCGCCCAATAAGCCGACAATTCCGCTTCCTTCTTCTTCAGGAAACGCCATGTAGCACCGGCATTCCACAATATTTCATCATCTTCCCCTTTCTGAATATTCGTTCCGCTACGAAGATTATACGTAGCATCCGTGCGTAACTGCAACCCGAAAGGAAAATCAACATAACCATTCAGACCGAAATTATAATAACGCGTATAGGTATCATTATCGTTCAAAGAATTAAGCGAGTATTGGTAATTCCAAGAAGTAGATAAGTCAATGCCTCCCCAAGAAGGTTGATAAGATGCCTGTGCCTCACAATTCAATCCGGTATCACGGGTTGTACTCTTTTCCGGCTGTAAGCTTTTATCTTCATTAATCATACCTACACGGTTACTATGATTACCGGACATATCCAATCTTAAAGAGAAATGTCCAAAACGTTTCCACCAGCTAGCCCCTCCAAACAAATTCCAATTACCGTTTATATTGACCGGATACGTTTCGCGTCCACCGGTCTGCACGTCATATATCATGACTTGTGTAACACTGTTTTGCTCCACCTGTCCGCCTAGGTTTGCAGATATACCTTTAGGTGAGTTCTGAAAATTCAGACGTATATTATGACTAAACATCTGCTTCAAGTCAGGATTTCCACGGGTGATATACAGCGGATTGCTATTATCCGTCAACGGCATCAAATCCGACAAAGAAGGCTGCCGGGTGTTACCGTTATAATTCAGGCTGACACGCATCTCTTTCTTCCGCCAGCTCATCCATATCATAGGTTGGAAATCAATCATATTCATGGCAGTATCCGCATAAAGTTTCCCTACTTTCCGGTCAATGGTACGCCTTTGCGGCATAACCCCCAGTGATGCGTTAAACATCCATGTGTCATCCGAATAGTTGACTCCTACATTCAGGTCGTGCCCATTACTGCGGCTGTGGCTACGGTTGCTCAAACTATCTACATACCCCGCCTCGTAACCGGAAGGTAACTCACCGTAAATATCCGAACTCGCCAGGGAAGACAATTCATAAGTATCGCGGTTACTCCGTTCATACCGGGTACTCCAGTTATATGCCACCCGCAGACGTACCTTCTTTCCGACAGGTTGAGTAAACGAAAGTCCCACCCTCCAGGAATTATTGCGCTGGGGTGACTTCAAATACTGGTTACGATAAAGTACCGAGTCATTCCCATTCTTATCCTTCAAGCGAAAATAGGTAGTCTCGGAAAGAGAGAAACTTTCATTATTTCCCCACGAATCGGAATTCTGAATATTCAGTCCCAGAGTTGTTCCTTTTTCGTTCAGGCGTCTCATCACTCCCATTGCCCAATGGTAGCGGTGGGATTCATTTTCCGACCGTGACCGATTCTCACTACGGTTCACCTTTATATCCCGGGGAACAGACTCAAAATCACTGAACAAGTTCTCATGGTTTACGCCGGGAGGAGCGTCAAAAGAAGCACTCTGACTGTTACTTTCATTTTGATTAGGAGTATACCCGAAATTTCCACTGAAGTTGACACGCGTGCTTTTATCTACTTTCCACTCTCCCATCAAGCTGGAATTGACCGACCGCCCTTTAGAGTTTCCTTCGTTGGCAGAGGCCGAATATTGGTTGCCACCAGTCAAATACTGCTCCTGATACATAGAAGATATATTCCCGTTCCTGTTAAGATTATAATTCACATGGCCATTCAAAGAAAACTTTCCGCCAAATTTATGTGCCATATTCAATCCCAGCGAATTATTGATATTATCTTTGTATGTACTGTTCTGATATCTATTAGTAGAACGGGCTATAAAAGACAGGTTTTCCCCATTCTTACGGAAATAATTCACTTGTGCCTCCAGATCCTTCTTCTTATTATTGCCATACCCTACCGTCGCATTTGTCAGCCAAGTCTTATTCAGTTCATCCTTGGTTTGCAAGTCAAGCACATATTTCTTTTCTCCCGAACTGATTCCCGTAAATTCTTCCTCTTTTGATTTCTTGTCGTACACCTTTAACTTGCTAATCAAGTTTGCCGGCAGATTCTCAAGCGCGGTCTTTTTATCTCCTGAAAAGAAAGACTCCCCATTTACATTAATTTCGCTGATAGGCTGACCGTTGTAAGTCAATGAATGGTCTTTTTTGTTATACACCAGTCCGGGAATACGTTTCACCAAGTCTTCCAGATAAGCTCCTTCGGGAGTTTTGTAGGCAGAAGCATTGATAACAGTCGTATCTCCTTCCATAACCACTTCCCTCAATTTTCCGGTCACTACCACCTCATCAATCTGAAGGTCATCATCCTTCAGTACGATAGTGCCCGCATTTATAGATACGGAATCTCCCAATGCACGGTAGAAAGACTGCATTCCCATAAATGAAACCTTCAACAGATATTCTTTCTTTTTCTGTGGCTGATAAGTTAGAGTAAATCGACCGTTTTTGTCACTTGCCGTACCTTTTACAAAAGCAGAGTCCATCTTTTCCAAGACGACAATACTGGCAGAAGGCAAAGATTGTTTCCTTTCACTTCCGGTTTCCAGCATTTGTACCCTTCCCCTGACAGTCCTCACCTGTTGCGCATACACTATTGTATGCATACAAAATAACAGTAAAAGTAATCCGCCCAGTCTGCAAATTTTCATGTCAATAGCAGTATAAGTCTATATTTTAGTTTGAGTCTTAGTAAACAATGTAAAATTAAGGAGTTTCTTTAGAAAGCTTACTATTTTATTCATTTTATTAAAACAAATTACATTCCAATCACACAAGGTCACAATATAAACTAACAAAAAGACTTCCTCCACATATAAAAATATACTCTTTGAGAAGAATATCCTTTTTATAGAGGAAGAAGTCTCCCTATCAACAAAAACTATCAATTAGAAACTCATAATCACTTAAAATTCTCCGTAAAGAAAACTCCTGCCGGAAAACTATTCTTATTTTTTATATCAAACTGTAAAGCCGGTGTTTTATTGAAATCAAAAATAGCAATATCATTGGTTTTATAATCTGCATATCCTTTCAGAGTGGCAAAATAAACCTCCCCGCTCACCGGATCAACTCCCAAACTATTATAATAGATCCCTGCATCCTCCACATACTCTTTTATATCAGCAACTTCTTCCGTCTCATTCTGAGAAAAAATATGCCGATATAGCTTAAAGCCGGCATTACTGAAATAGATAATATCATCTTTAGCAGAAAAAGCAGGGGCAACTCCCCACCCGGCACCAATACTGACATTCAAAGTATGAGAATCAATAGTCTTATAATCAACCGGACTGACTTTTATAATACTCGCAGGCTTTGTACATGAAACCCACAAATTCCCATCATATGTTTTAGCAACACCGGATAAAGCGCTTTCAAAAGAAACAGTATGTATAACAGCCCCGTTTTGAATAACAAAAAGTTGCTTATTGCCCATCACAAAAGCTTTGTCTCCAACCACAGCCATACGATTTTTCAAAGCGCCCTTCGTCCCCTCAACAAAAGTCAGAACTTCGGTGGAAGTATCCAGCATATAAACTCCATTATTATCACGAATATAAAGATTCTCTCCGACTACAGCCAAATTGGACGGCCAGGACAAAGTAGTATTATCATAAACCTTTTCTTTCTCCAAACTAGTAGCATTCGCAATAGTCAGCAGCCCTTCACCACCATTTTTGGCTCCATTTTGAGAAAGTATATACATCTTATTATCACTGATAAACAGGTCTTGACAGACATTACCAAGCAAAGTTTGATTTACCCGATAATATGCACTATCTACCGCTATGCCTTTTGAATCCACAAAAGTTAAAGTTCCGGTTTCATTCCCCATATTTCCTTCATTCAAAATAAAGGCACCTTTGCCAAACCGCCCTTCCACCTTGGCTGTCATAGTCGTTTGAAGGTTTTCTCCCTTATCATCCGATACCGCCAGTCCTATAACATACTCTCCAGTCTTAGGCTGTGAAAACTTATATGTTGAAGCGGTTGAAACTTCCTTTCCGTCTACTGTCCACAAATATCTCATCGCCCCAGACAGATTTTCAATCCGGGCATCCAGATACAATGTATCTAACTGCGCAATCACATTACTTTCCGATTCACTCCCGATCCATACAGATGAGTTCAAATTTTCCTCCTCATCACATGCTGTAAAAACCAGTCCCAAGGCAACAACTGCCAATACAAAATACCTTTTCATTTCAAATTCTTATTATCAATTATTTCTTAACTTATTTGCGGGTATCGATATCAACTCCTAAAACATGCAAATCCTCAACCCCTGATATCTCAGTGGAACATTCACCTAACCAACCATTTTCCTGATTGACACCGGTATATATCTTTATGAAATCAATTCCCGGCAAATGTACCTTCTGACCTTTTGAATTTACTGCCCAATCTATATCAATAGCAGACTCATCTTTAGTGTTCACCTCATTATCAGCATAACCATAACGGAATTTATACAAAACAAAATAATTACCTTGTCCACTTTCATCAACAGCATTTTGAGGTAAACAAGTCCCTTTAAATGTTATCTTATCTTCTTTTATCCATTCCGGAAAATAACACTGATTATGAAATGTATTTTTCACTTTATATCCCGAATTTCCTCGGTTATCTTCCCACCGGATATATTTCTCTCTTTCTTCCGAAGTTTCCGGTTCTTTTTCCGGACGATAATAAGTGATTTCATAGTTTCGATAAGTCTCCACATCATTTCCCGCAGCTACAGCCTTGTCATACCATAATTCCAGTGCAGCGTCTTCATGAGCACTACCGGCAATCTCATACCATTCGTCCTCATCCGGCATACCATTCTGATTTTTATCATAAGCTACCATGATCACTCCCGGCTCACAACTTCCTCCCTCCGGTGCATCAGAGTCCGGATTGGCCGCAGAATAAAAAGCATTGCCAAGTACCCGGAAATCGCGTTTTCCGGTAACATTAGTTATTGTATGATCAAAACCTACTACGACATATCCTCCGAATCCTCCTAAAGAAATCATCCCCTTTTTATTGTTACCGATAGCTGCCAATACTTTTTCGTTCATAACCTCTTGTGTGTCTCCTTCGTCATATGCCGGCAACGCATTAGTAAATTGTCCCACGGCCGGAACAAAATCAAGAACTTTAGTGATATAAGCCGTTGCTCCTTCAGGAGCCGGTTCGATATTATCAAAAGTTACTGTGACCGCAAAAAGATAATCATAATGATTCTCACCTTGTGACGCACGTAAAATCAGTTCGTATTCTCCTACCTCCTCAAACATATACTCCAAATCTTTTGTCCGGGCAATTTCACTGCCGTCCAGCAACCATAAATAAGAGATCCCTTCATCCGACTCACTTTCAACCCGTACCTTCAACAGTTGATCAACAACAACCGCAAAGCCACCCTCCGGTTGCGACACACGGATGTCTTCCTTTTTCAGTAGGTAAGGCTCCGAAGCATCTTCTCCATCATTACATCCTGTGAATACAGTTCCTACAAACAAAGAAACTGCAATGACTAATGCTAGTCTTAAAATTTTCCTGTCCATTTTTATTCATTATTAGTTATTGAAATGTTTTCGTTGTAAAAGCAAAATGAGCCGGTATATCCCCCGCCCTGACTTTCCATCTTTTCTTTCCTTCAGGACTGAAACAGTAGAGATAACCGGGTACAACATAACTTTTTGCATCCGTTACAAATATTTCTTTGGTCTCGGGATTTACAGCTATCCCATACGGAATTGTTATTTCTGTTTCAGTTCCATCAGTAATAAAATTGCGGGATACTATTTTATTTTGTTTCACGTCATAGAGGGCGTAAGTAATAGTATTACTTTCCGTCACATAACTCCATTCTACACTTGTCATGTAAATCGAATCTCCACTCAAACACATTTCACTGGCAGCAATTCCCAAATTTCCTGTCACACGATCTGTCTGAGTATCTATAATAAAAACATCCGATCCCGTTCCATAATAATCTCCTCTCGAACTCACATATATACGGCCGTATCTATCCAGTTTCATACGGTGAAGATTTATAGCTACATCAATTGTTTTAATAACTTGAAAAGTCTTCAAGTCAATCACCGATACCGTCCGGTCATAATCCGGAAAACGATAACCGCCGGAATTGGCAACATAAAGTTTTCCATCTTTTATTACCATTTCTTCCGGTTGATAGCCGACTACCACTTCACGGGTTACAGCCAAACTTGTCGTATCCACTTCAACCACTTTTCCCGGACGCGCATTGGGATCTATTCCGACAGGGCCTGCATAAGAACTTACATAAGCCTTTCCATCATTAAAAGTGATATACCGGCAATTTGTCACATTTATTTGCCCCAGATGTTGTGCCGTTTCCACATCCATCACCTCTATAAAATTCGAGCAATTGATTACAGCATACAGCTTATCTCCATAAATCTGCAAATCATTTCCAACATCCCCCAGTTCTTTCACTACGGACGGATTCCGCTCGGCATAAATATTACGATGATACTTACCGGTAGTGCTGTCATAAAAATCAAGCGTACACTTATTACTTCCCATATTTCCTTCATTGAGAAGATACATTCCTTTAATACTGACGCCCCCTAAAGGATCCTTGCCAACATCTATCTCGTCAGAAGGTAGAACCGGAAGCTCGCCCCGACAAGCCAGTAAACAACAGCCTGTTAATATACCAAGCAAGACACGCGAAAGAATATTATTCACAATCATATCGTTAAGTTTAAAATGAATTTAAAGTTAGTTCCGGGCATCGGATAAGACCTCACCACCTCATATTGTTGATTAAAAATATTGTTTACTTCCAAGGTCAACTTGAAATCATACTTTCTCCAACTGAATTTCTTTGCCAAAGAAAAATCACTTGTATACCAAGGAAGACGATAATTCTCCGGAGTATTAGCCGAAACGTCATAGCGCTCTCCCGTATATATAAAGCTATAATTCAATTCCCATGATTTATATCCGGCATTTAATATAGCCGAGCCACTATGCCAGGGAATATACGATATTTGCCCCCCATACGTATCTTTATCCGACTTATCAGTAAAATCCTGTGCCTTCTGATACGTATATGATAACCGGCTGTCAAATACCCAATCGTTACCAAACTTCCAAAGTCCTTGCAAAACGACATCCACTCCTTTTATTTTAACAAGTCCCATATTAATCATTGTCCAACGAAAGAAATTATTGGTGGGAGTAGCTATTATTTTATTTTCCACCTCATTATAATACGCATCCAATTGCACATTCAGTGCTTGCAGCCAGGTTCCGGAAGATAATTTCTGATAAGTGAATCCTACGTTATACTGATTAGTATACTCAGGTTTCAGCTTTATATTCCCTATAAATGTATAATACAAATCGTTCAAAGTCGGCATACGAAATATCCGTTTGTAAAAAGCACGCAGACTTAAATCAATATTCTTGAAAGGTTTATAGGAAGTGATAACGGTAGGAGTAAATTCCATTTTATTCCCGGCCGAAGTAGTATCTGAAGCTACGTTCTCATTTACAAAAGTTCCCAAGACACTGGCCTGCAACTTAAAACGCTCAAAATGTAAAGAGGTAGCTGCCGCTACCAACGCCGTATTTCTCCGGGGATAAGGAAAATCAGTCAAATTAGCGTTCAGTTTATTCCATTGGTAGTCCGCTGAAATATTTATATCCCAAAAAGGAAAAAGAGTAACCCTGTTAGCCATTGACAAGTAAACTTCCTGTTGGCGATATGTATTATTTACATACATGGTAGCCTCCTCCTTTTGGGGATCTGCCAGATAATGCAGATAATCATACGCGTATTTGGCATTCAACAACAGACTGTACACATCACCGAAATCTTTTTTGAAAGAAGATTGGAAAAAGAAATTTGTATCCCATTGGCGATCCTCATGTGAGAAACGATTCCGCACAACAGCACCGGGATATCCACGTTCTGAATTATAAAAATAAGCTTTCGTACGCCAGTAACCACTTTTGATCTTGCCATATAAGCCGCCCTCAGCACGCAATGCATTGACATCCCCATTACGGCGTACTGCCGTAGTATCATATCCTCCATCCACCGCATAAGTAAATTTATACTTTCCGGTTGTATACATATATTCAGTACTAAGTGACGCACTCACATTCTCACTCAGTTTCTGTTCCCAAAGCAAAGAAGGATTGACAACTCCGAAAGAGCCCGTCTTAAAAGTCGCTTTCACATGATAAGCCCTATCCTCCCGAAAAACGGGTGTTCTCGACTGGAGATAAATAGAACCTGCAGAACCAAAATCTTTCGCCGGTTGGAAAATGGCACTTTTCTGACCATTATATAAAGTGACAGCTTCCATATTATCCAAAGAGAAACGTCCCAAATCAATCACTCCATTCTGCGCATTACCCAGTTCAATACCGTCATAAAACACTCCCACATGATTCGTTCCCATACTTCGGATATTAACGGTCTTCAGCCCGCCTATTCCACCATAATCTTTTATTTGTACTCCGGAAAAATAACGTATAGCGTCCGCTACCGAATGTGCAGCCAGTTTCTCCAACTTATCCCCTGATAAAGATTGCACCGGAATTACCTCCTTATTAATTCTGGCAGTAACCACTACTTCATTAAGATGATGCAAACTGTCCAGTTTGCTTTGTGCTGACAACAATAAAGCCATACTCAAAAAGCATCCTATCCCCAATACCCTAAAATAAATCTGCCCGAACATAATCCTCCTGTTTATTAATTAAAATAATAAACTTTCATAGGGTTACAGTGAGAATGCAATTTTCCATACACTCAAACATATACACGTGCTTCTCCCCGCATAATGGAACACTCAAAAAGGCATATTCCTCCTTCCTGAAACTTCACATCACCAATCAAAGATGTATTTTGAATAAAAAACTGCACTCTTCAAACTCTAATCCCGGAAAGTTTCAAGAATTCAATTTTGGCAGGTCTTCTGACTTACTCCATTTTCCTAACGCCCTTCCCATTCCTCCAAAGCGGAACAGTGGATTTGAGTATTGTAGGAAAACTTTTGGCGGAGCTTACAGCAGCGGGTCTGTTCAGGATTTACACCTGATTCCCTTTTCACCACTCTTTCCGTAGAATCGGAAAAGTGACACCAAAATTTCTGGGGACAAAGATACACAAATAGGAACAAATCGAAAGAAAAATCCAACTAAAATAAAAACAAACTAATAATTAAGTCCTATCTTTGCCGTTCGAAAGGACCCACTATTATTTTTTTCTAATTAAACATCTTATAAAAGTGAAATCTCCTGCTCCGACTATCACGTTACTTTGCCTGCTCTTTTTGGCAAGCTGTATCACCCGTAATAAGACATCTCTGGAAGCATTCAACCAAGATGTATATACCCCTGAATACGCTTCGGGATTTAAAATCCTGGGTGCTGAGAACGCTGCCAGTACACTTATACAGATTACCAACCCGTGGCAAGGCGCCAACGACGTAACAATGTCTTATTTTGTTACACGCAACGGCGAGCAAGCGCCTGCCGGATTCAACGGTCCCGTCATCCCTGCCGGAGCCAAACAGATTGTATGCATGTCTTCTTCCTATGTTGCCATGCTCGATGAACTGGGAGAAGTCAACCGGATTGTCGGAGTTTCGGGCATTGATTATATCGCCAATCCCTACATCCTTGCCCACAAAGATTCAATCAAGGATATGGGTCCTGAAATGAACTACGAACTGCTGATTGGATTAAAGCCCGACGTAGTCTTGCTCTATGGCATAGGTGACGCCCAAACCGCTGTAACGGACAAACTGAAAGAACTTTCCATACCTTATCTATATATGGGGGAATATCTGGAAGAATCACCGCTCGGCAAAGCCGAATGGATGATTGTCCTTTCCGAACTGACAGACAAACGGGAAAAGGGAATAGAAATATTCCGGGAAATTCCCCAACGTTATTACGCACTGAAAGCCCTCACGGATTCCGTCAGCCAGCGTCCTACCGTTATGTTCAACACTCCGTGGAACGACAGTTGGGTAATGCCTTCCACCCAAAGTTATATGGCACGACTGATTGCCGATGCAGGCGCAGAGTACATTTATAAAGAAAACAGTTCCAACAGTTCAACCCCAATCGGACTGGAAACAGCCTATGGCCTGATACAAAAAGCCGATTACTGGATTAATGTCGGTTCGGCAACTACACTTGAGGAGCTGAAAGCTGTCAACCCTAAATTCGCAGACGCAAAAGCCGTGAACGAAAAGACTGTTTATAACAACAACTTACGGTTGACGCCGACAGGCGGAAACGATTATTGGGAATCGGCAGTTGTCCGTCCCGACGTTGTGTTACGCGACTTGATTCATATTTTTCATCCGGAGCTTGTATCCGATTCACTTTATTATTACAGGCGTCTGGAATGAAACAACCCCGCAAACATACTGCACTTTTATTTATCGCGCTAGGCATAATCGCCCTGCTATTGCTAGTCATAGATATGGCAACCGGAGACACGTATATCCCTGTTTCCAAGGTATGGGCTGTGCTCACCGGAGGCGAATGTGATGAAATGACACGTAACATTCTTCTTTCTATCCGGTTCATACGGGTAATAGTGGCGGCACTGATAGGCGTGGCACTCTCCGTAAGCGGTTTGCAGATGCAGACAGTTTTCCAAAACCCATTGGCGGATCCCTATTTGCTGGGAGTAAGTTCCGGTGCAGGATTAGGGGTTGCCTTGTTTATACTGGGAGCTCCACTGCTCGGCTGGTCTGAATTTCCACTGCTCCAGTCATTGGGCATCGTCGGTTCCGGTTGGATAGGAACGGCTGTCATTTTACTGGGAGTAGCTGTCATCAGCCGGAAAGTAAAAAATATCCTCGGTGTATTGATTATGGGAGTCATGATAGGTTATGTGGCAGGCGCCATTATCCAGATACTGCAATATCTGAGTTCTGCCGAACAGTTGAAAATGTTCACGCTTTGGTCAATGGGTTCTCTCGGACACATCACCACTACCCAACTGGGAATCATGACGCCTATGTTATGCCTGGGACTGCTCATTTCCATAGTCTGCATCAAACCTTTGAACCTGTTGCTTCTTGGAGAAAACTATGCACGGACAATGGGAATGAATATCAAGCGTTCACGTACACTCATCTTCATCTCCACCGCGCTGCTGACAGGAACGGTGACCGCATTCTGCGGCCCGGTAGGTTTTATCGGGTTGGCAGTGCCGCATGTCACACGGTTGCTGTTCAACAACGCCGACCACCGGATACTTGTCCCCGGCACTATGCTGACGGGACTTATCAGCATGCTTCTTTGCGACATCATCGCCAAGAAATTCCTGCTTCCGGTGAACTGTATCACCGCCTTGCTCGGTGTTCCGGTCATTTTATGGGTAATAGCTAAAAACTTGCATGGATTCAAATGATTGAACTTAAGGAACTGACATTAGGATACGGACAGCGCACGCTGTTGAAAACGGTAAACGCCCGAATCACAGGCGGACAACTCGTTGCACTGCTAGGACGCAACGGAACAGGAAAAAGTACTCTCCTGCGTGCCATAATGGGGCTGGAAAGTCCTCAATCGGGAGAAATCAATCTGCAAGGAAAAGACATTGCTTCACTGAAACCGGAAAAATTAGCTCTGAGCATTAGTTTCGTAACCACCGACAAAGTGCGCATCGCCAATCTTCGCTGCAAGGATGTGGTAGCGTTGGGGCGTGCTCCCTACACAAACTGGCTCGGTCAGCTTCAACCGGAAGACCGGAAAATAGTGGATAATGCCATTCAGTTGGTCGGTATGTCCGGTTATGCAGAAAAGACAATGGATAAGATGTCCGACGGCGAATGCCAGCGAATTATGATTGCTCGTGCGCTTGCGCAGGACACCCCGGTAATCCTGCTCGACGAGCCGACTGCCTTTCTTGACTTGCCCAATCGTTATGAACTCTGCCTGCTACTGAAAAAGCTGGCACAAGAAGAAGGCAAATGTATCTTATTCTCCACACATGACCTTGACATCGCATTGTCGCTTTGTGACTCTATCATGCTGATAGATAACCCATATATGTACACTTTGCCCACTTCGGAAATGATAACCAGCGGACATATAGAAAGACTTTTCCGTAATGAATCAGTGACATTCGACGCTCAGGAGATGAGGGTGCGCATCAAATCAGTATAGTCTCAAACTTTTCTTTATATCAAAATAATTGCTACCTTTGTTCCTATAAACAGAACATACGTAGTATGTATTACCGTATCCGCAACAAAGAACGCTTGCTGCATCCTTGCGAGCAAGAACAGATTGCGGCTATCTTTTTGAAACATGGTATTAAGACCAAACCCGAATTTGACCGGTATATTGATAAATACGACTGGTAAATCGCTGTTCCGGTATGTTCTGACAAAGGGTTATTCTCACCATAGTGAGAATAAATACTCATTACTATGAGAATACTTTGAGAAAAACACTATCGTTTTTCGAAGGAAGCAATTAGTCGGTCGGATGCAGTTGCCCCGCCGCTTTCAGATAAGCAATATAATTCACATACAGTTGGAAATGAGCGTCTACACGTGTCTGGTAAGCCTGTTGCCAGAGCATTTGCGCTTCCAAATAATCCGAGAGAGTTTCCAGTCCGACCTCATACTGTTTGCCGCTGACTTTCATATTTTCTTCCGCCTGTTCCAGTGAACGATCGGAAAGTTCCGTTTCAAGACGCGCCTCATCCAAGTTATTAGCTGCCTGCATTAATTCCAGCAACATCTTTTCACTGGCATTTTCTTGTTCAAGACGGGTTTGTTCGAGTTTCGCTTTGGCGGATTTTACCTTATTGGCACGTTCACCAAAATGAAACAGGGGGACGGAGACATTCAAAAAGACGGAGAAAGCTCCTTTTTTCATAAATGTTTCGTCGTTGATTTCCAGCCCGTGAAGATAGTCGTAGCTGCCTCTGACGCCGATACGAGGGAGCAATTCACTACGGTTCAGCTTCACTTCCTGCTCAGCGATAGCAACTTGTTTGTTCAGTATTCCATATTCCGGACGGGCGGTAATATCGGAAACCTGGATTTTCCACTCCTGTTCCACTTCGGGGAAGTCATCGGAAATATCAATTTGCGTTGTCAAGGGACGTCCGATGTAATGGCAAAGATTCATGGAAGCAAGGCGAAGGGCATTGTCTGCCTTACGCAAAGAAAGTTCGCTGTCGTTGAGCTTCACTTGCACTTTCAATACGTCATTCTGAGGTTTCATGCCATGTTGGTGGGCACTTTTCACGTTCCGGGACAGTTCCGTCAATAAAGCGTGATATTTCTCGGCCACTTTCTTCATTTCTTTGGCTTTCACTAGTTGGACGTAAGCTTTGTCCGTATTCAGAAGAACTTCCGAGGTAGTCAGCGCTTCGTTCAGGTGAGCCATCTTTTTACCCAGCAAAGACATTTTATAGGCCGCACGAATTTTGCCGCCCATATAGAGAGGCTGTTCCATTTGTATGCCGCCGGAATAAACGGTTCCTACTTTATAATCCAGGTTCAACCCGGGGAAATAGGCGAAACCGCTGGATACCAGTTCTCCCGTAGTGGGGTTGGGCATGAAAACAGGGAGATTACCGCCCGGAATGCCGAGACTTCCATCGGCAGTGCTGTAAATCCCTGTTCCGTTGGCGGTAAAGTTCGGGAAAAAATTGGCTTTATAGCTGAGGGACATCAACCGCGCTGCTTCTGTCTGCCGGTCGGCAGCAGCCATTTCCTTATTGTATTTCAATGCCATTTCGCGGCATTGTTTCAGGCTTAGTTTCTCTTGTGCGGAAAGAGAAAGCGTTGTGCCGAACAATATGCCCGCTATTATTCCAATGGCTGAAAGAATCTCTTTTTTCATTTGTCTGTCTTTTTTATATGAAAGAATAGTGCATACAAAATAGGAATAAACAATAAAGTAATCAGCGTACCGAACAACAGTCCGCCCATAATGGAAGCCGCCAATGAGCCGAACATGGCATCCGGCAACAATGGAATCATTCCCAGAATGGTAGTGAGCGATGCCATCATCACAGGACGGAGACGGCTCTGCGAACTATCTATCAGTGCCGTTACCGGTTCCACTCCCTGACTGATTTGCAGGGTAATTTCATCCATCAGCACAATACCGTTTTTGATAATCATACCGATAAGTCCCAGTGTACCGACGATAGCAACAAAGTTGAACGTCTTTCCGGTCAGCAGCATTACAGCTACCACACCGACAAATACCAAAGGAATCGTGCAGAAGATGATAACCGGCTTCCGATAATCCTTGAACAGCATAATCAAGATAGAAATCATCAGGATGATAGCAAACGGGAAGTTCTTGAACAAATACTGCATGGATTTCGTGCTGGCATTTCTTTCGCCTTGCCATTGCAGCTTGTAGCCGTCGGGAAGCGGAATCCGTTCAATCTGCCCGGCAATAGACTGCCGGGCTTTCTCCGTTTCCACGCCCGGAACAGGGGAACATTGCACGCGCTGGCTACGTTGCCCGTTATAGCGGGGGACAACCGGGTCTTCCCATTTCACGTCTATCCGCTTACTGATTTGTTTCAGCGGAGTAGTTCCCATTAAAGTTTCCACAAGTTCCTCTTTAGAGAGTGTTCCCGTTTTCAGCTTCATCATCATCTCCTGTGTCAACAAGCCGTTGAGGGAAGGAAGGGAAGAAAATATCTGCGTGTTATCCAGATTCTCAATAGGTTTTCCATGTTCGTCAAGACAGCGCAAGTAGATGTTATCCTTATGAATTCCTTCGTAGAAAGAACCAATCGGGATACCACTCGTAGCCGTGAGCAGGGAAAGACTCACGTCATTTCGGCTCAGTCCGATAGCACGTGCCGTAGGCTGATCGTATTCAATCGTCAGGACGGGAACCTGCGGTTCCCAGTCGGTGGTAATCAGACAGACGTCCGGGCAATTTTCCATGATTTTCCGGGCACTGTCTGCCAGTTGATGTAGCACGGCAGGGTCGGGACCGGTAAATTGCGCTTCGATAGGATATTTCTTGAACATCAGGTTATAGCGGTTCAACTTCACATAGGCATCCGGATAATGGGAAGAAAGATACTGTTGAATCTCTGCCATGTTGTCGACCAGTGCATCGGGCGAAGTAAAGTCGATTATCAGTTCACCGTAAGATAAAGAAGGGTTGGCTATATTACGTACCAAGTTGTAACGGGCAGGCGTCCCGCCGATAGAAGTGGTGACGTGCGTGATTTCAGGACGTTTCTTCAAGTAAGCCTCTATCTCTTCCAAGTCGCGTGCCACCCGTGTGGAATTAATGCCTTCGGGAAGTTTATATTCCATGTATAGCTGGTCGTAGACCATATCCGGGAAGAAACCCTGCTTCATAAACCGGTAACTAAACCCCGAAAGTACCACCAAGGCAATCATGGCAAAGACAAAGCTCCAGCGATGTGCCAGGCTGAATCTCAATAATGAGCGCAGCACTGCATATATCTTTCCTTCGTATACCCGCTTTCCGGTAGTGGCAGTAGCTGCGGATACGTCCGGATGCAGAATCCGGTTCGCCATTAACGGGACGTGCACCAAGGCGAGTACCCAACTAAGCAGCAGGGAGACCGCCAACACAATAAACAAGTCGCGCGTGTAGACTCCTGCCGTATCGGGAGACATGAATATAGGAAGGAAAGCGATAATAGCAATCAGGGTAGCGCCGAGCAGAGGCATTGCCGTCTGCCGCCCGATAGCGGTCATGGCTTCCATGCGGCTCTTTCCGGCTTTCAAATCGACCAGAATACCGTCTATAATGACAATCGCATTATCCACCAACATTCCCATGGCAAGTACAAAGGATGCCAAAGATACACGCTGCATCGTGCCGTCCATAAAATACAAAAACAGGAAAGTGCCGAACACTGTCACTACCAGACTGATACCGATAATCACCCCGCTCTTGAATCCCATTGCAATCATCAGGATGACAACTACAATAATCACGGATTCTATCAGATTCAGGATAAATGTCCCCAAAGAACTTCCGACACGTTCGGGCTGATAGAATACCTTGTGGCATTCCATTCCTGCCGGCAGGCGTTCGGCTTTCAGTTGTTCAAGTTTCTGCTCCACCCGTTTGCCGACTTTGATAATATCGGCATCGGAAGAGGCGGCAACCATGATTCCCATGGCACGCTGACGGTCATAGAACAATTCGTTGCGGGTGGGGTCTTCGTAGTCTTTTTCAATGCGGGCGATGTCGCTCAGACGCAGCTGGTCGGCATCGTGTCCCTGAATCAGCATACGTCCGATGTCTTCCACCGTCTTGAATTTATCGCTGACCGTGACCCGGATACGGCTGTCACCGTTGTCGTAATAGCCGGTATAGGTTGTTTTATTCTGTCCGTTCAGGGTGGCAAGCACTTCGGCAGGTTTCACACCCAAGTTGGCCATTCGGTCTTGCAATAGGGAGATGTTGATACATTCCGGACGGTTGCCGTATAAATCGACGCGTTCCACACCGTCCAATTCGCTGACTTCACGTTTGATTAATTCGGAATAGTCGGAAAGTTCCCTGTCAGAAAGTCCGTCGCCCGTCAAGGCAAAAAACATTCCGTAGACATTACCGAAATCATCTTTCACGATAGAAGGGCTGGCACCTTCAGGAAGTTCCGCCTGTGCGTTTGCCACTTTACGGCGCAGCAAGTCCCAGCACTGTTCCACGTCGGTTTCCTTGACAGTCGTTTTCAGTTCTACCTGAATCAGGGAGAGGTCGTTGTAGGAATAGCTTTCCACATTATCTATATTCCCCATAGAACGGATATTCTTTTCGAGTACATCCGTCACTTCCAGTTCCACCTGATGCGCGGATGCACCGGGATAGGTAGTAACCACCATGGCGAGCTTTACCGTTATTTCAGGGTCTTCCAATTTACTCATCTCGTAGCTGGAATAAGCTCCGCCCGCAATCAGTACAGCAATCAGGAAGTAGATTAACTTCTTGTTCTCAAATGCCCATTTACTAATATCTATCATAGCAGTCCTCCCACATTCGTTTCGGCAGCCGGAAGAAGAGGTTCCACCTGTTGCCCATCTTTCACATGATGCACTCCCGAGACAACAATCAAGTCACCCGGTTTCACTTCGTCCGAAACTATAAGGCATCTGCCGTCACTAAGCAAGCGAGTAACGGTCACATCGCAACGACGAATCGTTTTATCGGACGGATTATAAAGAAAGACACCCGTATTCCCGTTCTGACGGAGAATCGCTCCGCCGGGAACGGACAGGTTACACATTTCCCCTTCGGCACATTCGATAGTGACCATTGTATTCATCCCCGGAGAAGGAACCGCCTGCTTGTCTCCGCTTTTCAATTGAAGGCGCATGGTATAGAGCTGGTTGGCATTCGCTTTGGGAGTGACGCTAATCAAATCCAGCACATATCTCTGCTGCGGATATACATCGAATGTACAATAATAGCGGGTAAACTGCCGGCGACGGATATATTCCACTGCCGGAAGATTAATCTCCACTTCCGGCGTTCCCTCGCTGATTACGGAAACGACAGGCATTCCGGCAGCCACCGTCTCATGGGAGTCGAAAAGGCGTTTCTGTACATATCCGCTGAAAGGGGCATACAGGCGGGTATATTCCAACTGGTCCTTAGCATGGTTGTATTTGGCGGTAATCTGCCTCAGTCCGTACACGGCTTTGTCGTTTGCGTCGGGAGTGGTTACATTTTCCTTATAAAGAGCCATTACGCGCTCCGCTTCCGCCTTGACACGCTGGTATTCGGCTTCCGCCGCATCCAGTTGAATCTGATAATCTGTAGGATCAAGTTCGGCAAGCAGTTGTCCTTTGCGCACATAAGCACCGTCATTCACATACATACGCTGGATAGTTCCGCTCACCCGGAATGCCAGGCTTATGTCCTGAGCCGCTTTCACCCGTCCGGGAAACTGCAAGGCAGTCTGTTTGTCAGCAGAAAGTACGGTATCAATCTTCACTGCCGGCTTATTTTCTATATTCTGCGCACGCTGATTGCATGACGCCAGCAAAACTGCAAGAAGTCCTGTCAATAAGAAGTTTAATCGTCTCATATTTTCATTTGTTATTTAGTTATTACAAAAGTATCCCAAGCAAACAAGTGGGGAAAGGTTGATATAGACGAAATATTGTTCTATTTGTAGGTTATCGGAGATAAAAAGCCGGAATAGTTTGTTATTTGTAGCTATTTGTTTGTTAATTTGCAGTGAAACCCATTTGAAACGAAAAGATACATGGAGCCACTGATGCCATTCAATTATGTTATAATAACTCCGGAAGATACATCTATGAGTGAAGGGTGTATGTCGGCATCTCTCCCAAGGAGTATCGCAACAAGCCCGTCAGACAGACACTTTCCTGAATTGCTTGAACTGCCACCAAAGCATTGTCCCGGCAATCAAGCTTGCTATAAGATCGGAAATCGGCATACTTATCCAGACTCCCAGTTGTCCGTAGAACTGTGGAAGAATCAGCAGACAAGGTATCAGGATAAGAACCTGGCGGGAGACAGACAAAAATATCGCCTTGCTCGCCATGCCGATACTCTGGAAGAAGTTGGAAGTCACCATTTGGAAACCCACAATAGGAAAGAACATCACAACAATACGCAGCCCTTTGGCAGAAATGCGTACCAGTTCTTCGTGTGTCGTAAAAATCGAGACTGCTAGCCGGGGAATAAACATTCCCATCAGGAAGCCTGTAGTGGTAACAATGGTTGCTGCATAAATAGTTATTTTCAAGACTTTTGTCACACGCGGATATTGCTTGGCTCCATAGTTGTAACCGGCGATCGGCTGCATACCCTGGTTCAGTCCCATTACAATCATGACAAAGAGGAATACCAATCGGTTGACAATACCGAACGCTCCGATAGCCAAGTCACCACCGTGATGCTGCAAACCTTGATTGATAAGAATAACGATGAAACAGGCTGCCAGATTCATAAGGAAAGGCGCCATACCGATTGCTAAAGAATCGACTACGATTTTCTTCTTCAACCGGAAAATTCCTTTATGGAAGTGCAGCAGTTCTTCTTTGTTAGAGAATAGCTTGAACTGCCATGCCAATGCGATGACCTGTGCGGTAATGGTAGCGATTGCCGCCCCTTGTATTCCCCAGCCGAAGCCATAGATAAAAACAGGGTCGAGTATCGTATTAATCACCACCGTGGCAATCGTGGCAACCATCGCTTTCTGCGGATGCCCCGCCGAACGGAGTACGGCATTCAGACCTAAATAAAGGTGGGTGACGACGTTACCCAATAAGATAACAACCATATAATCACGGGCATAGCCTACCGTGGCGTCACTACCACCGAAGAAATAAAGAATAGGGTCGAGAAATATCAGTGTGACAACCGTAAAGGCAAGTCCGATGATAATATTCAGTACCAGCACATTGCCGAGTACCCGTTGTGCGGTGTCGTAATCTTTCTGTCCCAGTTTCACCGAGACCAATGTAGCCGCTCCCACACCGACCAGCGAGCCGAAAGCGGCAGCGAGATTCATCAGCGGAAAGGTCAGCGCCAATCCGGAGATAGCCATTGCCCCTACCCCGTGACCGATGAAAATACTGTCCACCATATTATATAGAGAAGACGCCGTCATGGCGATAATTGCCGGAATGGCATACTGCATTAAAAGCTTCCCAATCTTTTCCGTACCCAACGCAGTGGGTGTCTTTTGTCCTGTCATACCTATTAGTTTGAGGCGGCAAAGATACAAAAAAGAGACGGATTACAGGATATATGAGAAAAGTTTCGTATTTTTGCCTCCAAAATTGAGTTAATACGTAACGAAATGAATATATTAGAACTAAGTGAACAGGAAATCATTCGACGCAACAGCCTGAATGAGCTTCGTGCAATGGGTATCGACCCATACCCTGCAGCAGAGTATGTAACCAATGCTTTCTCTACAGATATTAAAGCTGAATTTAAAGACGACGAAGAGCCACGCCAGGTTTCCGTAGCCGGTCGTATCATGAGCCGCCGCGTGATGGGTAAAGCATCTTTCATCGAATTGCAGGACTCTAAAGGTCGCATTCAGGTGTATATCACCCGCGATGATATCTGTCCGGGAGAAGACAAAGAACTGTACAACGCTGTATTCAAACGCCTGCTCGACTTAGGTGACTTTATCGGTATCGAGGGCTTTGTATTCCGCACCCAAATGGGCGAAATCAGTATTCACGCAAAGAAGCTGACCGTACTTGCAAAATCTATCAAACCGCTTCCTATCGTAAAATACAAAGACGGCGTAGCTTACGACTCTTTTGAAGATCCCGAACTCCGTTATCGCCAACGTTATGTAGACCTGGTGGTAAACGACGGTGTGAAAGAGACATTCCTGAAGCGTGCCACCGTAGTGAAAACACTGCGTAACGCTCTCGATGAAGCCGGATACACTGAAGTGGAAACGCCTATCCTGCAATCTATTGCCGGTGGAGCAAGCGCCCGCCCGTTCATCACGCACCATAACTCACTGGATATAGACCTTTACCTGCGCATCGCAACGGAACTTTATCTGAAGCGACTGATTGTAGGTGGTTTTGAAGGTGTATATGAAATCGGCAAGAACTTCCGTAACGAGGGCATGGACAAGACCCACAATCCGGAATTTACCTGCATGGAACTCTATGTTCAGTACAAGGATTACAACTGGATGATGAACTTCACCGAGAAATTGCTGGAACGTATCTGTATCGCTGTAAACGGCTGTACGGAAAGCGTTGTCGACGGAAAGACTATCAGTTTCAAAGCTCCTTACCGCCGTCTGCCTATCCTCGACGCTATCAAGGAAAAGACCGGTTACGACCTGAACGGCAAGAGCGAAGAAGAAATCCGCCAAGTCTGCAAGGAACTGAAAATGGAGGAAATCGACGACACAATGGGTAAGGGCAAGTTGATTGACGAAATCTTCGGCGAATTCTGCGAAGGTACTTATATCCAGCCGACTTTCATCACCGATTATCCGGTTGAAATGTCTCCGCTGACCAAGATGCACCGTTCCAAACCGGGACTGACCGAACGTTTCGAATTAATGGTAAACGGCAAGGAACTTGCCAACGCCTACTCGGAATTAAACGACCCGATCGACCAGGAAGAACGCTTCAAAGAACAGATGCGTCTGGCTGACAAGGGTGACGATGAAGCAATGATTATCGACCAGGACTTCCTGCGTTCTTTACAATATGGTATGCCTCCTACATCGGGTATCGGCATCGGTATCGACCGTCTGGTTATGTTAATGACCGGTCAGACTACCATTCAGGAAGTGTTATTCTTCCCGCAAATGCGCCCGGAAAAGGTGGTGAAGAAAGACGCAGCCGCCAAATATATGGAACTGGGTATCGCAGAAGACTGGGTGCCTGTTATCCAGAAAGCCGGCTACAACACCGTAGAAGACATGAAAGATGTCAATGCGCAGAAGCTACACCAGGACATCTGCGGCATCAATAAGAAATACAAATTAGAACTGGCCAACCCGTCGGTAAACGACGTAACTGATTGGATACAGAAAATTAAATAAGTTCTTCATCCAAATCCATACAAATGAAATTACCCGGTAAGATAGCGATAATGGGCGGTGGAAGTTGGGCCACAGCTATTGCGAAGATGTGTCTGGCTCAAGAAGACTCTATCAATTGGTATATGCGACGCGATGACCGCATCGCTGATTTCAAGAGATTGGGGCACAATCCGGCTTATCTGACAGGAGTGAAATTCGATACCAAGCGTATCTCTTTCAGTTCCAACATCAACGATGTTGTGAAAGAATCGGATACGCTGATTTTCGTCACTCCTTCCCCTTATCTGAAAGCTCACCTGAAAAAGCTGAAAACCAAGATAAAGGATAAGTTCATCATCACCGCTATCAAAGGAATCGTACCCGACGACAACGTTATCGTATCAGAATACTTTACCAAGGAATACGGTGTTCCTCCCGAAAATATCGCTGTATTGGCAGGTCCCTGCCACGCAGAAGAAGTAGCTTTGGAACGCCTTTCTTATCTGACCATCGCCTGCCCGGACAAAGACAAAGCACGTATCTTCGCGCGCCGACTGGGAAGCAGCTTTATCAAAACATCTGTTAGTGACGACGTATCAGGTATCGAGTACAGTTCGGTACTCAAAAACGTATATGCTATCGCCGCCGGTATTTGCAGCGGACTGAAATACGGCGACAACTTTCAGGCCGTACTGATTTCCAACGCTATCCAGGAGATGAACCGTTTCCTGAATACGGTACATCCGTTGAACAGAAACGTAGATGAATCTGTTTATCTGGGTGACTTGCTGGTGACCGGCTATTCGAATTTCAGCCGTAACCGGACATTCGGCACAATGATCGGTAAGGGATATTCCGTAAAGAGCGCACAGATTGAAATGGAAATGATCGCTGAAGGTTACTACGGTACGAAGTGTATCAAGGAAATCAACAAGCATCATCATGTCAATATGCCGATACTGGACGCTGTGTACAACATTCTATACGAACGTATCTCGCCTATGATCGAGATTAAATTACTAACTGATTCTTTTAGATAACCTTTAAACAAGAAAGATATGATTAGCTTGAACATTGAAAAGACTTTTGGATTTATCTCCAAAGAAAAGGTTTCTGCCTACGAAGCAGAGGTAAAAGCCGCACAGGAAATGCTGGAAAAAGGAACTGGAAAAGGGAACGACTTTTTAGGCTGGCTGCACTTGCCTTCTTCTATCAGCAAAGAACACTTGGCTGACTTGAACGCTACCGCAAAGGTCTTGAGAGACAACTGTGAAGTAGTGATCATTGCAGGTATCGGCGGTAGCTATCTGGGCGCACGTGCCGTAATCGAGGCGTTATCTAATAGCTTCACTTGGTTGCAGGAAAAAAAGACAGCTCCGATCATGATTTATGCCGGACACAATATCAGCGAAGATTATCTATTCGAACTGACTGAGTATCTGAAAGACAAGAAATTCGGTGTTATCAATATCTCCAAATCGGGAACTACTACCGAAACTGCGCTTGCCTTCCGCCTGTTGAAGAAACAATGCGAAGACCAACGCGGCAAAGAAACTGCAAAACAGGTAATCGTAGCTGTAACAGACGCCAAGAAAGGTGCAGCACGTGTTACTGCCGACAAGGAAGGTTACAAAACATTCATCATCCCCGATAATGTAGGCGGACGTTTCTCTGTACTGACTCCGGTCGGTTTGCTGCCGATTGCTGTTGCCGGGTTCGACATTGAGCAACTGGTTGCCGGTGCTGCCGACATGGAAAAAGCATGTGGCGCAGACGTTCCGTTTGCAGAAAACCCTGCTGCTATCTATGCTGCTACCCGTAATGAACTGTACAGAAACGGAAAGAAGATCGAAATCCTCGTCAACTTCTGTCCGAAACTGCATTATGTAAGCGAATGGTGGAAACAGCTTTACGGAGAATCAGAAGGTAAGGACAACAAAGGTATTTTCCCCGCATCAGTAGACTTCTCTACCGACCTTCACTCTATGGGACAATGGATTCAGGAAGGTGAACGTTCTATCTTCGAAACTGTCATCTCACTGGATAAGGTAGACCATAAACTGGAAGTTCCTTCTGACGAAGCCAACCTGGATGGTCTGAATTTCCTAGCCGGCAAACGTGTGGATGAAGTGAACAAAATGGCGGAACTGGGAACTCAATTGGCTCACGTAGACGGTGGCGTACCTAATATGCGTATTGTTCTTCCTTCATTGAGCGAATACAATATCGGTAGCCTGCTTTATTTCTTCGAAAAGGCTTGCGGTATCAGCGGTTATCTGCTGGGCGTGAATCCTTTCAACCAGCCGGGTGTAGAAGCATACAAGAAGAACATGTTTGCGTTGCTGAACAAACCGGGTTACGAGGAAGAATCCAAAGCGATCCAATCAAGATTGTAATAGAATCTATACATAAAAAAGAAGCGGCCTTATTAAGACCGCTTCTTTTTTATGTTGTCTATCGACATTCCGTTCTTAATCTTCCGCTTCGACCTCTTTGGTTTTCAAGCCGATTTCCTCTTGTGCGCCTTCACATTCAGCCTTGGAGGAAAGATAGAAAGCCAGCTTCACATCACCGTTCTTATCTACATGTTCAATAGTAGCTTTCACCATGACCCTGGTTTGCGTCACACCGTCCTTAAAACGTAACTGACCTTTTTCCTCATCCGTCAGATTTCCTTCGGTAGAGACTTCGGCTTTTTCATAACGAAGTTCGGCTTTCACCGCTTCGTCATTCTGAAGTTTAAAGGTTTTAAGTTCAGCTCCATTCCCATCCAAGAGCAAAAAAGCATTCACCTTATCCCCTACCTTTAAAGCCGGCAGATTATCTTTCTGATTAGTATAGTCTTCCCCTTTAGAATCCTCACTGTCCGGATCAGTATTTACATACAGTCTTTCTATCGTGATAACAGGACTCTCCCCACTATCGGAACAAGCACCTAAAAACAAAGGTAGCAACAATAATACTCTCTTTTTCATGCTATCATTGAGTTTATAATGCTACAAAAATACACATAATCTTCTAAATGACAAATAATTGGATACTTTATTGCTCAAAGAGCCCGCTTGCAACTATCCGTCCGTTTTGTCTTATCTCTCATTTTTTATAGTTATCTTTGCCTCGTATATGTTTCGAAATAAGAAGATTAAACTCTAAACAGATAATGGTTCACTATTTATAAAGTATGAAGAAAAAACTGAAAGCCGTCCTGTTCGATATGGACGGCGTGCTTTTTAATTCCATGCCCTATCATTCCGAAGCCTGGCATAAGGTGATGAAATCACACGGGCTTACTCTTAGCCGTGAAGAAGCCTATATGCACGAAGGACGGACAGGGGCTGCCACTATTAATATTGTATTTCAGCGTGAACTGGGAAGGGAGGCCACGCAGGAAGAAATAGAAAGTATATATCAGGAGAAAAGTGTCTTATTCAACTCGTATGCAGAAGCTGAACGTATGCCCGGCGCATGGGAACTGTTGCAAAAAGTAAAAGGTGAAGGACTCACTCCAATGGTGGTAACAGGTTCCGGACAACTTTCATTACTCGAACGGTTGGAGCATAACTTTCCGGGAATGTTTCACAAAGAACTAATGGTTACGGCATTCGATGTCAAATACGGAAAGCCAAACCCGGAACCGTATCTTATGGCCCTGAAAAAAGGTGGTCTGAAAGCCGATGAAGCGGTGGTAGTGGAGAACGCACCTCTCGGGGTGGAAGCCGGACACAAAGCCGGCATTTTCACAATCGCTGTGAACACGGGACCTCTGGACGGACAGGTATTGCTGGACTCCGGAGCCGATTTATTACTACCGTCCATGCAAGCGCTCTGTGAAGCTTGGGATGGACTTGATTTATAGAAATTCTAACCAACAAACGACGATTCTATCATGCAAAAGTTATTATCTTTACCCCCAAACCTGATCCACTGTTTTCACGAACTGGAAGAAGTTAATCATAACGAATGGTTTTGTACATCCGATCCCATAGGCAGCAAGCTTGGCTCCGGAGGCGGAACAACCTGGCTCTTGCAAGCCTGCCACCAGGCATTTGCCCCACAAGAGTCTTTCAATGATTGGATAGGACGCGAAAAAAGGATATTACTTCATGCAGGAGGACAAAGCCGCCGCTTACCCAGTTACGGACCTTCCGGTAAGATACTGACCCCTATCCCGATCTTCAGTTGGGAAAGAGGACAAAGACTGGGACAGAACCTGCTGTCTTTGCAACTCCCGTTATACGAAAGAATCATGCAGCAAGCGCCGGCCGGCATGAATACATTGATAGCCAGTGGAGATGTATATATCCGTTCGGAAAAACCTTTGCAGGACATCCCCAATGTGGACGTCGTATGCTACGGCTTATGGGTAAATCCTTCTTTGGCCACTCATCACGGAGTTTTTGTCTCCGACCGGGAAAGCCCTGAAGTACTCGACTTCATGTTACAGAAGCCCTCTCTGGAAGAATTGGAAGGTTTATCCAAGACTCACCTTTTCCTAATGGACATCGGCATCTGGATTTTAAGTGACCGTGCCGTAGAGGTCTTAATGAAGCGCTCGCTCAAGGAAGGAACGAATGACATCAATTACTATGACTTATATTCCGACTATGGGCTGGCTTTGGGAGAACATCCCAAGACGGAAGATGAAGAAGTCAACCAACTATCCGTAGCCATATTACCGTTACCCGGCGGCGAATTTTACCATTTCGGTACAAGTCATGAACTGATTTCTTCTACGCTAGCCATACAGGACAAGGTACGTGACCAAAGAAAGATCATGCACCGGAAAGTAAAACCGAATCCGGCAATCTTTATCCAGAACTCCAGTACACAAGTCTCCCTCTGTGCAGATAACGCTAACCTATGGATTGAAAACAGCCATGTAGGGGAAGGCTGGCATCTCGGATCACGCCAGATAATCACAGGTATTCCCGAAAATCAATGGAATATAAATCTGCCGGACGGTATCTGTATTGACGTGGTTCCTTTTGGCGACAACGCATTCGTTGCACGTCCTTACGGATTGGATGATGTATTCAAAGGGGCACTGAAAAATGAAACGACCACATATCTCAATATCCCTTTTTCACAGTGGATGCAGGAAAGAGCCCTTACTTGGGAAGACATAAATGGACGCACGGACGATTTACAGTCTGCTTCCATTTTCCCGGTAACAGCTTCCGTAGAAGATTTGGGTATATTGATACGTTGGATGATCTCCGAACCCCAACTGGAAGAAGGAAAACAACTTTGGCTAAAAGCAGAAAAAGTCTCTGCCGACGAAATATCCGCACGCGCGAATCTGAAACGACTGTATGAGCAGCGTAGCGCTTATCGCCGGAGCAACTGGAAAGGGCTGGCCGACAATTACGAAAAGAGTGTATTCTATCAACTCGATTTGCAGGATGCTGCCAAAGAATTTGTCCGCTTTGATTTAGCCACGCCTGACATATTAAAAGAAGACGCCGCGCCAATGGTCAGAATCCACAACCGGATGCTACGGGGACGTATCATGAAGCTACACGGCGACAGTAACTATAAAGAAGAAGAACAATCGGCATTCCAACTTCTTCGCGACGGATTATTGGGAGCTATGCCCAGCCGGAAGAACCAGCCCCGTCTCGATGTATATTCGGACCAGATTGTATGGGGACGTAGCCCCGTCCGCATCGACCTGGCAGGAGGGTGGACAGATACCCCTCCCTACTCTCTCTATTCGGGAGGAAGTGTTGTCAACCTGGCTATCGAATTGAACGGACAGCCACCCTTGCAAGTATATGTGAAACCATGTAAAGAGTATCACATCGTACTTCGCTCCATTGATATGGGTGCTGTGGAAATCATAGAAAACTATGAAGAACTGCAAGACTACAAGAAAGTCGGTTCTCCTTTCTCTATTCCCAAAGCGGCCCTTACTTTAGCCGGATTTGCACCGGAATTTTCCGCCGAGAACTACGCTTCGCTGGAAGAACATCTGAAAGCCTTCGGCGCAGGACTCGAAATTACCTTATTAGCGGCAATTCCTGCGGGTTCGGGGTTAGGAACCAGTTCCATTCTGGCTTCCACCGTTCTCGGAGCTATCAATGATTTCTGCGGACTGGCATGGGATAGAAACGATATTTGCAGTTATACATTGGCATTAGAGCAGTTGCTGACCACCGGCGGTGGTTGGCAGGATCAATATGGCGGTGTTTTTCCCGGTGTCAAGTTGCTTCAGTCCGAAGCCGGTTTCGAACAGAATCCTTTAGTACGCTGGCTGCCCGACCAACTATTCACCCATCCCGACTATCGCGACTGCCATTTGCTTTACTACACAGGCATCACCCGTACAGCGAAAGGAATATTAGCTGAAATCGTCAGCTCCATGTTCCTCAATTCCGGTCCGCACCTCAGCTTATTAGCCGAGATGAAAGTACACGCAACAGACATGAGCGAGGCTATTCTACGTGGTAATTTCGAGAACTTCGCCGGTCTGATTAATAAAACCTGGGCACAAAACCAGGCGCTGGACAGCGGCACAAACCCTCCGGCGGTAGCAGCCATTATCGAGACAATCAAAGACTATACATTAGGATATAAATTACCCGGTGCAGGAGGCGGCGGTTATTTATATATGGTAGCTAAAGACCCGCAAGCCGCAGGACAGATACGACGGATACTGACAGAGCATGCTCCTAATCCACGAGCACGTTTTGTTGATATGACTCTTTCCGACAAAGGGCTGCAAGTTTCACGAAGCTAATAAAAGAATAGAGGTTGTGTCAGCATTTTTGACACAACCTCTATTCTTTTAAATGTAATTATTTTATAAAAAATATATCAACGATCTTCACAGACAGTTGATATATGGGGTAAAAAAAGCATATCGGAAATCAAACCGATATGAAAGTGTCGGTTAAGATATACCGCTGTATTCTTCTTAACCAACGAAAAATGTAGGGTTCTTCATCTTATAGTATGAAGTTAGGGACCTACATATAGCAATTCAATATAAAATGTAACATATAATACTAATATTCAGATCAATATGCTATTTAAGGACTATTTAAGAAGATAGCTTCTCATATAACATAACTGCTTTTATCAACTGTAGATTCTCCCTGCAAAACCAAGGAAAGTCAACACAACGGAAATCAACACGATATTCATTAAGCAGATCGTAAAAGCGAATATCCTGTATCAACTCACGAACTGAAATGAACAGAAGCAAATACTTCTTCCTTTTACAATAAAACAATGCTTTCTGCAGTTCTGCATAGGCAATATTTTCTCCTGTTTTACATTCTGAGGTTTCTTCATCACAAAAAGACAATTGAATCTTTAACGAATTATTCCGTTCCAAATATTCAGTCAATCGTTCTTGTACTACAGGAGAGGAAGTATTACCATATAATACAACATCTTTATATTCCATATCCGATATTTCCCCAGAAGGAGTGCTTTTCAAGTCAGAACACAACATATTATATTCTTTAAAGAGGTTTTGTTTCGTAGGTCTTCGTAATTTTTCAACAGAATAGAAAGCATACCTGAATACAAAATGTGTCCCCCGCTTCTCTATTGTTTCCTGTTCTGAGAAAAAAGCATGTAAACGCCTTTTATTGGTTTGAAGAGATTGCTTGGGAATATCTTCAAGCGTATCTGTGATATATTCGACTACCGTCTTTTTCATATATCACAGATTTATCTGTCACTTTTCTCCATATCCATAGCCGTAACCATAACGTTTACCATAACCGTAGTACTTACCGTACTTGCCGTAGCCGTAGTAATAACCGTATTTTCTCTTTTTCAAGTCCACACCGTTGATTACGGTACACAGCTTAGACAACTTCTTCTCAATAGCCAACTCATTGATCAATGTATATTCGGCTTTATGAGTATAGTCGGCACGACATACGTATACTGACAAGTCAGCCACACGACCTACCAATAAAGTATCGGTTACCATACCGATAGGGGCAGTATCCATTATCACATAGTCGAAGTTCTGCTTCAAGATTTCTATGGCTTTATCCAGACCGTTACGAGCTAACAACTCCGTTGGATTAGGAGGCACAGCACCACCCGGAAGAACAAACAGATTCTTATTGACATCAGAAGGTTGAACAAGTTCCATTAGATCCGTTTCAGGATTGGAAAGATACTGAGTAATGCCTTTCTCTTTATTGGAGAGATGGAATACTTTATTCAGTCCCGGCTTGCGAATATCGAGTCCGACAATCACGACCTTCTTTCCCAAAAGAGAAAGACTGATAGCCAGGTTTGCCGAAACAAACGATTTTCCTTCTCCACTGACTGTTGAGGTTACAAGGATAACCTTCTGATCATTATCGAGCATAAACTGAAGATTGGTACGAATATTACGGAAGGTTTCACTCATCAGATTATTCTTGTTCTCGAAGACAGCAATAGAGCCATTCTTATCATTCTTTTCGTCAGTCAATGGAATATCACCTATAATAGGAACACTCGTCAGTTTTTCTACGTCGGCACGACCTTCTATCTTGAATTTCGTCAGTTCAATCAGGTAAATGATGCCAACAGGAATCCCAACACCCAACACCAATGCAATTAAATAAATCATAGAGCGTTTGGGAGATACCGGAGTATCATCAGCTATCGCTTCATCAATAATCTTCGCATTATTTGCAGTAGCAGCTAACGCAATTGCGTTCTCTTCACGTTTCTGCAACAACATCAGATACAACCCTGCTTTAATTTCCTGCTGGCGGGCAATGCTTACATAAGCACGTTCCTGCCCCGGAGCGTTACTGATACGACGAGAGTAGCGGCTTGCCTCACGGTCCAGATTTGACTTGGTTATCATCAACCCCTGCAAAGTTCCTTCAAGAGTAGCCTGTACATTAGCTTTCATAGCACGAATACTCGTATCCAGATTCACAATAGCCGGGTTATTCTCTGTTGATGTACGTAGCAGACGTTTACGTTCCACCAACATTTCATTATAACGTTCAATCGCACCAATCAAGGCAGCATCCTGTAAACCAACATTACTTGGTAATACTTCATATTCATTACCTTTCAAGTATTTACGCAAGTCATTCACCAGACTGATTTGAGTACGGTTCTCCACACTCTTCTTTTCATATTCAGCATTACCGGCTAAGGCTATCTGAGCTTCACTCGTCAAGTCCGTGATACCTGCGTCACGCTTAAAGGTTTCCAAATCCGCTTCTGTACTTCCCAGTTCTTTTGAAATAATACTAATACGTTCATCAATAAACTCAGCAGTCTTCTGGGCGATTTCGTTTTTATCATTATTCGTATTACGATTATACATCTCCAGTAATTGGTTGATAAAATCCTGTCCACACTGCAAACTGGAATTTTTTAATGAAATCACAGCCACAGAAGTAGTCTTGGAGGTTGGCGCAATAGACAAGCTGCTGCAATACCCCTTTGCCACTCTCATCGGTTTGTTGATAGTCGCAGTTATATGACGTACGTTCTTCTCTAACCGAGGAACTTTCGTGCCATCCTGCAAAGTTACCGAATCAACATCTTGAAAGAAAGCCAATGTACCTTCATCAGTCGGGAAGATAGCAGGTAGTTTCTCAAAATGCTTCTGATATTCTTTCTCACCAACAGTCACATTCACATCTATACTTCCTTTAGGCTGCAGTATCATTTCCACTACCATCGGAGAACTTAGTTTCTCAGCCTCCTGAGGTGTCAAACTTACTTGTACCGGAGATGTCTTGTATAAACTTTTAGCCGGAAACTCATCCTCGTCTTTATAAGTTATATACAAGTTCAATTGATTAACAACTTCTTTTACAAGCGTTTTTGAGCGTAGGACTTCCAGCTCGTTATCAATGTTCTTAGAAGAAGTCATCAGACCACTTAATCCCATATCCTCCAATTCCGAAGAAACTCCCGAACCTCCTCCCTTCTTCTCATCTTTTATTAGAACGGTGGCTGAAATATTATAAATGGGAGTAGCCCAATGCAGATAAAACCATGCACCAACAAGGCAGAGCAACACTGTCCCTACAAACCAAGGCCAATGAATAATATATTTAAAAAGCAATGTCCGGAAATCTATTTGTTCTTCAGCCATTTGGCGTTCCTTCCCGTTTTGATTTTCTTCTTTCATGACTCTTTCTTTTTATTTCAAGATGTTAAACAACAAGCTGGCAATAGAAACAAGGATAGAAGTAGCAGAGAACCATAAACTTGTACTATTTCCCACGTCTGAATTTCGTGCTTTCGCCTTATTCGGAGTAACGTATATGATATCATTCTGCTGCAGATAATAATAAGGGGAAAGGATTGTCTCAGCTTTATTCAGATCCAATGGAATTATTTCCTGCTTGCCATTAGCATTCTCCCGTATTAGTTTTACATCATCACGCAGACCATAGACAGTCATATCACCTGCCATAGCCAAAGCTTCCAGGATATTCACTTTTTCATTGGAAATCGTGAATGTACCGGGACGGGCAACTTCTCCGATCACAGAAATCTTATAATTTACCATACGTACTGTTACAATAGGAGTTTCAGTAATATAAGGTTTCAGTTTCTCAACGATCATTTGTTCGGTTGCCTTCTTGGTTAGGCCACCAACATGAAGTTCACCCAATACGGGGAAGTTGATATTACCGTCGTTATCCACTAGGTACTGTTGAAGGACAGGCTGGCTAGTTGTATAGTTCAAAGCGGCGTTATTCTGTGTGGCCACTGTTAAGTTGAAAGGTGCCGCCAATTCAGGACTGGTACATGACACTACAATAGTCAATAAGTCTTTTGGCATAATTTTTGCATCATACAACTGTTCGTTCTGAGTACTATACAGTACGACTTCCGCATCCTGCAGGTAAGGTACTTTTTTGTAGGACTGACAAGCTGTCAACAAAAATACTGCCAATACGTAATATCCTAGTTGTTTCATTCTCTTCATATATTTCTTTCTATTGTTTTTTATTCTATCTTCATTAAAACTCAATCATTTTTATCAATCATCTCTCCTATATGCCCCATCTTTTGCTTCAAATATAACAGAAGGTTCTATAACATTTATTGTATGCCATGCCCCTGCAGGTATTTGGATACCAAATTTACCTTCTGCAGGAGATAGTATTTGACGTGAAACTTCTCTAAAACTTTTTTGTCTTATCATATCATCACAACAGGAAGTTACCTCATGAACGTATCCATTCACTTCTTCATAGATGATTTCTTCTAATTTACCAACAAGACATATTACAGTTTCTGCCGTCTTTTCATGTCGATGAATAGGCACCTCTGTTCCTGGCTGCAAAGCGTTGAGCATACGTTGGCTGGTATCGGCAGATGAAGTACGCAAGTCGAAGTTTTGACGTAAACGTGGATTCTCCATAGCCTGTTCTAATAATTTTCCCAAAAATTCTTTATCAAAATCCATAACTATTATTTTTTCAATGATGCGAGATATTCCTCATGTAAATGGTAGCATTTTTTCATAAACAAGATGTAAGTAATAGCCAATACAACCAATATAGTAACCATATACAGCCAATGAGCAAGCACTGTATTGGGACAGAGATAGATAAATCCAAGAGAAATCAATAACTGCATAATCATATACAGAGATGTCACCTTTACATGTCCAATCTTTAATTCATTAGCCATAATCTGATAAGCATGCTTACGATGGGCCTCACCCAAGTTCTCGTGCAACATAATACGATGTACGATAGTCATACAGCCATCCACACCATATACTAACAAGAATACCAGCCAAGTAATATCCGTTGTCCTGATCATCACATTACCTAACAGAAACAGTATGATAAAAGCGATGCTGATAGAGCCGACATCCCCTGCAAAACATTTCGCTTTACCCTTCGGACGAAAATTGAAAATACAAAACACCAATGAAGCTAGAATCGTTGATATGATCAAACTCTGTTCTACAAAAATATCATTCATATTCACTAGAGCCAACGAAACCAATACAACCAAAGAGTATCCTGCTGTGATACCATTGATTCCATCCATGAAGTTTATTACATTCGTGGCACCGACATATACTATTAGCGCCAACAGTATTATCCACCACATTGACCAATGCAATATGCCGAGTTGATAGAATACCATTACGGCGGCTGCAAACTGAGTTATTAATCTTACAGAGTCCGGCAATGAATGGATATCATCAACAAAGCTAATACCTGCTACAAGTGTCAGACCTGCCAAAAACCAGGGATATTGAAATCCAAAGAAGGCAGTCCAAATCCATATACCAATTAAGAAAATTATACCTCCGCCACGCAATACAATCGTAGAGTGTGATGAGCGTTCGTTGGGCTTGTCGATAATGTTGCATTTATCCGCAATACGGAAATAGAGAAGTTCTGCAATGAGAAGCAGAATAAAAATAAAAATGTATGTGTTCATTTCTAATTATTACTATTATAATCCCATTATCTTGTCTATTTTTTTCAGACATTCTTCTTTTGTGAAAAATTTATCGTAATACTCCCGGCCTTTTCGTCCTTTCTCTTGAAGTTCTGACCTACTCATCTTCGACAACGTAATTACAAGTTTTGCTAATTCTTCAGAATCACCTGCAGAAACACTCCAACCACAATCTGCGTTCTTTATAACTTCACCACCTTCTCCATTTAGTACAGCAACAATCGGTCGTTCAGCTGCCATATATGAAGCTATCTTAGCAGGAGAATACAGATTAAATAATGGTGAATCGGTCAAAGACACAAGCATAACATTCGCCCTTTCAAAAAACATCGGCATAGTTTCAGATGGGAAACGTCCAAGAGTAAGCACTGTATCGTTAAGCTCGTATTCTCTCACAAATGAACGAACCCATTCTAATTTACGTCCATCACCAACAATCACCCATTTGATATTTCCATACTCTTTAGTTTTCAATGCAGCTTTCATATTACACTCCATACCATGAGCCTCACCTACAGCACCTGCAAACATGATAATAAAATCATGTTCGCTTGAAAGCTCCTGTAATTCTTTTGGAAGAGAAAAAGCTGAATCTAGTATATTGACTGTTCCGTCACTCCACTGTGGAAAGTAAATTATCTTATCTCGATAATCACCATATTGCAAGATGCTTTGATCGAAATTTCGTGAAGAAGTAAGTATTTTATCTGAGTTTTTGTATTCACTCTTCACAAACCAATTAAAAAATCCAAGAATAACTTTATTGTTAATACCACCTGCAGCAACCAAACTTTCGGGCCATAAATCAAGAACCCAAGTATAAAGTGGCACATGTCGCATTTTCTTGTACAGTACCGCTGGACTTGACATTGTCACTGGCGATAGCTGCTGACAGAACACTATGTCATACTTAAAAAACAGTGCATGAAAAAACATCCATATCCATCCAACTATCAAATAACTGAAATAGTTAAGCATCAACATGATTTTATTGTCTTCACCACGAGGTATAATTGGCAGGTGTGTCACCCGTACTCCGTTGATTACTTCATGTCGTTTATTTAACATCCCATAACCTGGGAAAAAAGTTCCTTTGGGATAATTTGGTATGCCAGTCACCACATGTACGTCATGCCCTTCTTCCACTAAATGAAAGGCGATATCATTGCCACGGAACGTCTCAGGATAAAAATACTGACACACAAAAAGTATCTTCTTTTTCTTCATTATAACTTTAAATCAAATAATAAGACATACTTAATGCCTTGTTTTTTATCTTCTCAACCATATTAAAAACATCAAATACTGCATTTTGCGCATCTTCAGGAGCCAATGGTTTTTTATTTCTTGCGAAAGAATGGGCATACATTCCTCTTATATTTTTCAAGATTACCAAAGAAGCAAGTTCCTGCGCATTTTGAGGGACATCAATACCTATTGGAGTTAAAAGTTTGCGCATATATTTTACATCAATACCATGGTTATCTTGTATCGCATATTTACTTAACTCACTTTTACGCTCACGCAGTCTCGTAGACAAATAATCATTCAGCTTCGTATTATCCCATTTTTTCTCATCATTAAAGGACAATGGATGCTCATCAAAATGCAAAAAGCAAAATGTCGCAAAAGAAAATTTACGAAGTTTTGAATTAAATTCTCTTTCTATCTTATCAACAGAATACAATGTTACATCTTCTAAAAATTCTTCAAATGCAGCATGGCATAAAATACAGAAAGAATGTACGTCCAAATTATAATCCACGGGGTTCTCTAAAGGATTTGTATGAGGTGCTATATATTTGATTGCAAGTTCAAGTATATGATCCTCCAATTCTTTAAATTTATTTTCTAATTCTTTTTGTGACATATTCAAATGGCGTTATTTTACCTTGAATTCCATAGGCTTCTGACACAATATCTTGAATTCTTGAATATCGAATTTTATAGTTTTCCATATTCTTCGTTGAACCATCAATAGTAGCTTGAAAATCAAAATCTTCTTCAAAGAGTTTTATATATAGATCTTTGAATTTTGAATTATTATCAATCGTCAGCTTCCCATGTCCTATTTTATCAAAAAAGAAAACTAAAACTTCAAGTAGTACTCTATTAAATTTCGTATTTAATTCCCCATTCTTGTATTTACGCCCCACTTTATTATTATTTCCAAAAACATCAACCAACTTCTTTACTGCTTCAAATACACGATTTTTAAGTGTTTCAATATATTCTCGGTCACTATTCCAACGCTCATTGAATACTTTAGTTTTGTTATCTAGAAATTGGAGCAAATTTCCTTTGTAATCAGAGGCATATTCTAAAAAAGACATACAGCGAAGCAGAACCTCAACATCACGCAACCTCTTATCCGGCTCTTTTATATTCATTACATTACGCAGAATATTATCTTCATCAGTTACTTGAAGCAAAAATTCTGAGAATTTACCTTTATTTAGTGCTTGCCTCAGTTCTTGAGAACTTAATTTAGTTGACCCAGCATTAAGTCTGTAAAAAATATCATATAGAGAATTTTCACTATGATAATTTGATATAACAGTGCATCTGAGAGCTGAATTCTCAAAAATCCTTAACAATTCGGTATCAGAAGATAAGTCATCATAGGAAAGAGCGTTATATTTACTTTTTAGATCCGCCGTCTTTGGATTTCTTCTATCCCAATATTTGTACTTCTCATTATCCTTATATCCTGCAATAGTCAACAATCGTTGTTTGCCATCTATAACAATAAACGAATTCCTCTTTCCTTTACTTTCAGCAAGCACAATTTCAGGAATGGGATAACCTATTAATATAGATTCTATTAGCCTGCTTCTCTTTGTGTCATTCCAAGCATTACGTCGCTGAAAACCAGGATTAAGGTCAATATTTCCCTGTTCTATTTGATTTAAAATTGTTGCTACTGTCCAATCTCGTGAATAAACTATTAGATCAGCATTGTCTTCAACAGAATTAATATCATCAGCATCTTGATATCCATCTTCAAATTCATCTTCACTCATACTTATATTTTTTAGAATTTCATATTTATTATCATTCAGTTTGCTCTGCTATATGATAGTTCAATTTTGATGTATCGTATAAGAGAAAGTCTTCTTAGTTTTTTCTATCAAATAAATCTAAAAATATTACAAAATATTCTACAACAAACTTAGTTATAGATACAAAATAATTAGAGAAATTCTCCATGAAGTAGAGTCTCAGTTTGGTACTTGAAATAAAATCTTTCGAGATCGTCACTACTATACATAAATTTTAGTTTGCAACAAAAGTCTTGATTTTAAAAGAGAGTTCTAATTTGAGTGCTTACTTCTGAGGAATGGCTTCCGCTTTATAACGGATAATAAGGTTTCAAAATTAAAGCAACTTGTTGACTAAATAAAAAAGTCTTTTATTTATAAAATACGAATATGATAATAGTTTAACTATGAAAGACGGATATGACTTAAGAGTTTCACAATGCTTATCAGCCTCAAAGGTGGCAAGAATCGATTTATATTCCTTGTATGTAACAATCTTGGCTGACGAGTGTAAAATACCTCTTACCCAAAATGATAATAAATACAATTTAACAAATGGAGTGGTATTGTCCGACCTTAGATAAATCTCTTGCAAATTTTGAAAAAAAGGATATGCCTTCACTATTTTCGACACATTCGATGCAGTCATTATGGACCCTGGACGATGAAGATAGTTATAAAGCGGCTTCTTAATATGCACGACTTCATCTACATTCAGAAGGGCTTTCCAGATAAACAGCTGGTCCTCACCATATGGATTATTTTCAAAAGTCAATTTGTGGTCTTTATACCACTCAATGTTCAGTAATGATCCAGGAGCTAATATTCTAATTTGACGTTTTAAAAATAATTCTTGTATTTGGGAACGAGAATAAACTTCAATACCATTATCATAACTGGTAGACTTAAATACATCATTTTCTATTACATCCTGAAAATCAGAGATTACAAATTTTACATTTGGAACTTTTACAATTACCCTTTCGAAATACTCTAACGTGTCTGGCTGAATAATGTCATCACTATCCGGAAAATAAACATACTCTCCTTTAGCAACAGCAAAACCTGTATTTCGGGCACCTGAAAGACCTGTATTCTCTTGATGAACCACTCTTACTTGGGAATATTGTGCTGCAAATTCATCGCATATTTTTGGACAACCATCTAAAGAGCCATCATCTACTAATATCAACTCATAATCCGATATTGTCTGGTTGAGAACAGATTGAACTGAATTTCGTAAATACTTCTCAACATTATAGACAGGCATTACTATTGAAAACTTAGGCTGCATATCTCATATATTTTAAAGTTACACAATCCGAGATGCATAACACTACTTTTTTCCTACTATTGATATTCCATATAAAATGGAGTATTACATTACTATTCATTATATCACACCTATTTATTATTTTTATCTTTCGAAGTATGCTTGAAAAGACATCTTACATGCATCCTTTCTAGCGCGTATGGTATAGTCTAACAGCATTTGATAAAAAAGCCCTTTACAATATTGATTTCTTTCCGAAGAACTTTACATAGAGAATATAGAATTCATAAATCACGAATCATCAAGTTCAGCCGTTCTCTTAATATCTTATCGCCATACTTCTGCTAGAATTCTATTATATTCTCCTTCGCACCATCATTCACTATAATGCTTTTATGTTTGGGATAGGATTGAGGCAATATACTCTCAATAGCCTCATAGAGTTAGTCGATATGACTATAGAATGGTATGATTACACTTACATTCTTCATTTTAACATATTTAGAAATTTCACATCGACATTAATCCTTGGCAAATAGTACTTTTTCAGGAATGCTGGCTTAGTAATCGGACAGGCCACTGTACCAAAGGCATATTTATACACCTTTCCTGCCAAATGCTTATTGGTATAACCGCAGGCATAATAAGAGCCGTAAGGATAAGCAAACATCTCTACAGATTTACCAATGATCTGCTCCAACTCACGTCTAGAATCCTGAAGATCTTGCAATGCTTGGTCCTTGTTGAGTAAAATGAACTCCCCATGACTTACACCATGAGAAGCGATAGTGCAAAGTCCGTTTTGAGACATCTCCACAAGTTGTTTTCGAGTGATAAATTCCTCTTTATCCAAAAGTGACACATTCACAAAGAGAGTGAACGGAATACCTGCTTCCTTCAGCAAAGGATAAGCATTATGGTAGAAATTCTCAGGAACATCATCTATTGTAAGTGCAAAAAAATCCTGTTCTTTCTCCCAATTCTCCAAACGGATAGTTTTCTTATTCTTTAACCACTGAAGGAACTCCCTGCATTGCTCCGTAGAGATACGAAAAGGCTCTGTCTCCTCATCCTGTACCTCATCTCCCACCCAATGCAACATCAATACTCTTCCTCTTTCAGGAAAGAATTTAGCCACATTTGTGTGAAATATGTGGCAACACTTTCCTATAATACGTCTAACAAGTTTCATTTAATCTCAAGTACTTTTTTTATGAGATTCAACTGATAATGAGTATTCCAACAATCATCAATCTCTTTATAGCAAGCTTTACGGACTTCTTCTCGACAACCGCTCTTTGATATAAACCACTGAGAGATACTACGAGCAAGATCTTCCACATTGTCGTACTCGAAAAAAGCACCTGTATGACCTGGGATAATAGATTCAAATTCAGGCATCTGACACTTGAAGTTATTGTGGGAAATAGCAGGACAACCAAACATAAGTACATGCATAGCAGTAAGTCCGATATTTCCAGGAGCCACACAGAGATCGGCATTATAAATAAGTTCCGCATTGATCTTCTCATCAAAGCAGGGACCATAAAACCACACATTATCTTGAAGCTGATATTTAGCTACCTCCACTTCCAATGACTGACGAATCTCACCATCACCCACAAAGGCAATGTTGTAATTCTCACCTTTTTGTTTGAGAATGCCAACCGCCTCCACAATCTGATCCAGTTTCTTCACAGGAGTTAAGCGACCGATAAAAATAATAGTCGGATTGTTATTTTTGAAATGCTCTTTATAAACATTAGAAGCAACAATATTATTACGAATTTCCAGCTGTTTATCATAGTCCAGAGAGTTCTTGATGACATGCAGTTTACTGGCATCAAAGCCCTCCTTTATCATTTCATTTCTGGCATAGTCTCCATACAAGAAAAATCCGTCCACCTTTCTAAAAAAAAACTTTTTGATACTTTTCTGCCAACAGGACTCCTTACCATACCACCCGTGAGTCCAAAGGTAAAGTTTTGAGTCTTTCATACCCTTGCCCAATTTTTGCAAAAGCCACCATTCTGAGAAAGAACGGATAACACCGGGACAGATAATGGCATCATACTGCTGAATATTCAGTTTCTTGATACCCTTGTAATACACCATAGGACCCAAAACCTTCTTCTCTTCCATTGACAAATCACAATGCTTAAGCAAAGAGTAGTCAAACATCTTCAGATTACGCTTCGCATTGCCACAAAAGAACCAATCCACATCAAGTTCTTTGTCCAACAGTTTATATATCGCTTCCCTATATAATGGTGCATAAGGGAAAAGCATAGCGATTTTCTTTGCCATAATATTCTTTTTATCCTTTACTACATCCTCAGCATCCTCTCAATCGCCCATCTATGGCTTTCGCATTGAAAATTATTAAGCATCATCGGAATGTCTGGACCTTTCAAAAGGCCATAAACCGCATGAGAAAGAATATGCATATTAGTTGTGGGAGATACAGCACCCAATCCCCTCAGTAAGTAAAGTTTATACTCAATCCACAGAGATTTGAGGGTGGTATTGAGATACTTCCAATACTTATCTTCTTCATTTAGAAGCTCACACAAATAACCATTGTATAACTTACATTCTGCACTCTCATCTAGTTCAAGACTAGTTTCTGAGAACCTCGTGTTGTGTACTTCAAAGGATAGCTGCATATCCTCATTAATGTCCATTTCTACAATAAGTCCCTTGTACCAGTTTTCACCATGTTGGTTAGAGAATAACTGAAAAAAGAAATTGCCAAGGCTATAAAAAATCTTTTTGCCATTGTATTCTTCCCATCCCTGTGGAGTATGAGGATGTGAAGCGATAACGGTATCAGCTCCCATATCAATAAACTCTTTATAGCGAGCACGCCATTCTGGAAGGGGTACAACGACATCCTCTACTCCTGCATGCGGCAGGACAATTAGCAGATCACATTCCTTCTTGGCATTCAGAATAGTCTTATTGACAAGAGGATGATTGATCCAAGCAGTACCATAATCTGAAGGCTTTGAATCAAGTCCTAAAGCCCCAAACTCCTTATGCACCAAACACAAAAGACCAACCTTGATTCCATCCTTCTCGACCACACGAAGGTTATAGGCATCCTTAAAATCTCCAGCACCTATAATAAGGGTATCCTCTTTGAATGCTCTGATAGAAGTCTCACATCCTTCCTTATCTTGGTCCATCATATGGTTATTAGCCAGCATAATGATGTTAGCTCCAAGGTTCTCGATAAACGCAGGAGAATCCAAAGACTGAGTCAACGCAGGACCACTCTTATATATAGTTCTTCCCACCCCTCTAACTGGAGCTTCAAAATTGACAGCTACATAATCTGCACACTTGAGTAAATTCAGCAGACGTTGATCAACTTGTATTCTCTTTGGGTCTTGGCTTACAAAATCGCCACAGATAACAAACTTCATATCAAGTATTATTCGTCAAATTTTCTACCAAGGATTTCTACACCCTCATTAGAATATGAGTTCATGATACCACCCCAAGGGCTGAAAGTTAACTCACCAAAATAGATTTTGCCGTTGAAATCATAGAGATCAACTCTGACAAATTCAAAATCACTGGAAAGCTTCTCTGCTAGAATTACCATTTCCTTTAGATGCTCTGGCTTAGGAGGAATACTTGCAGGCATAAACTCTGGTTTGGTGTAAGGAAGTTGTTGCCAATTGGTATCTAGTGTACAATACTTTGCTCCAGACTCACGTTCGCAAACAACAAAAACATCTGCCACCTTACCCTTGATACAATGAAACTTATAATCAGTAGGAAGAACAGAGCCATCACCCATCAATTCCTCTGCTAAAATCATTGGCTTAATAGCACAATAATGAGGTTCGGTATTGCGAAGATGTGATGCTCCCTCAAGAGTTGCATTCATTTCCTTAATGACAACAGGAATGTTCATCTTTAATTTGTCGGTACAGATGTAGTGTCCTCCACTACCGTTATTAGCCTTCAAGATAAAGTGGTCAGGAAGCTGATCAAACGGGATCTGATTGGCATTCTCCCAAACACCATATTGTTTGAGAAGAATATCTTCAAGCCCCTTAGCCTTAACATACTCACGCACCTTTACCTTGTCAGCATAGTCTGCATATTTCAAAAAATCCTTAGAAAGCATTGCAGAGAGTATTCTTTCTGACAGATCTTTCGGGTGTTTGAAATTTGGTAAATGATGACGATGGCTATAATAACGCATTGTATAGTTCACACGCTGACCTAACACATTAGCGACAAAATCACCTAACCAAGAATTAAACCGGCTTCTCCGATTACCTTTATCTTCTACTACTGGCATAATTATTTATTTTTGTAATACTTGTAAAATTTAATTGCACATGGCAAAACCTCTATCATATAATTCTCTATAAGATTATATTTATCTAGTAATTTAAACCGACTCACAACAACCTTATAGGTATACTTTTTCATTATTCGTCTTTGTTTATGATATACAGCACCTCCTGAAATGATAGAATAGATATGTTTTCTCCATACAGGGAAACTTAGCTCTTTAACAAAAGTCTTATATGACTCCTCATAAACATTCTTATAATTTGCATGATTCTTTATAATATCCGACAGCCTACCAACAAAGCTTTTAATATCTTTGTGTGAAATAATGAAACCATTAGTTCCATCTCGAATAATCTCTTGATTAGCTATCCTGAAATCAGACACAATTGGAATACATCCTATCCTCATTGCCTCTAATAAAGCCATTGGAAATCCCTCCCTACGAGAAGGGGCAAGGAATACATTACAAGAAGCTATAATTTCAGCAGCCTGCTGTTGAGGAATAAGTCCAGTGACTATTACTCTTTCATCATTCGGTAATATCAAACGAATATCTTTGAAAGGCTGGAACTTCTTAAGCGGAGGAGTTGTAATGCCCAACCAATAAAATTCGAAAGGTAAATTAGATTTGCATAACTCATTAACAATTGGTACAACTACATCTGGGGACTTACTAGCAGCAGATCCACCGGCAAAAACAATCTTGATCTTCTCTGCTGTCATTTTCGCTTGTCTCTTAGTGGCCGAATCTGGATTATCAGTCACAGAGTTAAACACAACCTTAATTTTATCACTATTTTTTATTCCAAAACGATGACTTATGTAATTCTTACAACTACTGGATAAAGCGATAATATTGTCAATATACTCACTATTAAATGCAGCATTATCACAATCCATTGTACCTAAAGAGTGTGATACTGTTATCAATCGTGTTTTATTATCTATAAATGCAGCCAATAAAGACATAATATGAGAATTACTATTAATTATTACATCGTAATTTTCAATCAATAATTTACTTAAGATATTTGAAGCATCACCGAATTTATAAATGTTAATTCCATATGTGGAATATGTCTTCACATACCCCTGATACGATTTAATATTCTCATCAACCAATAGATGGACCTCATTCTCTTTATTCAAAAGACTACACAATTCTCTATTGAAAGATGGTATTCCTGCATTCGGAGTCACAGATGAGGTTGCTAATAGTATTTTCATAAATCTTCAAATATTGCTTCTATTCTATATACAAATATCTATCATAGAATTTTATTTATAGTTTCCCACGAAAAGTGTTGGAAACTAAGCCATAATCCAATTCCCCTAATACTATCATAAAAAAAATCAAGCACAACATTCTCTTGATATTCATTTCTCATGATATAACTGAATTTTCATTATTTTGCCAAACGATTTCGGATCAACTTAGCAGGAGCCCCTCCAATTATGGAATAAGGCGGATAATCTTTTGTAACAACCGATCCCATTCCAACAATTGTTCCTTTCGATATGTGACGTCCAGGAGTTATCAGTGTATTCATTCCTATCCAACAATCATCTTCGATAATAGTCTTTTTCGGAGGATAACAACCTTGATCATTTAATGGAACATCAGTCCTTTCAAAAATATGATTCTTATCAAGGATAAAACAATTTCGACTCAGAATAACATGGCTTCCAATAACAGTATTTCCTGGAATAGAAGTATTTGCTCCTATTCCAGATTCATCACCCATTTCAATATTACGGCCCGATGCAAAGTGAACTTTTCGGTTAATAGTCCTAATATGCCCGCATTTCTTAAAAATACGTTTAACACAAAATATTCGTACCCAATTACTTCCTCTCCCCAATGGTCTAACAACACAATAGGAATCTGGTAAATACTGAGCAAAACCATAGTAGACAGCCAAAAAGAATAATTGGCTCAATCGAATTGTTTTTCCGTATATTTTCATAATTAATTATTATGCTAATTCTACAAACAGACGAGCGACATTTTCGATTCTATAATCATCCAAAAAATCAATATTATGCTGTCCTGAATAATCTCCTTCATAGAAACTCAAGAAGAGTGAAGGATCAGAGAATTCATTAGGCACATCAAGGATAGGACGGCCTGCGATTCCATAATCGATTAGTTTACTAGGTGTCTGTACGTTAGATGGGTTAGTAATATTGATAAGGAAGTCTGCTTTGCTACACTCCCATACTACATCCTTACGCCCCTTACCTATAATATACTCTATCTGACCATTAGATTCCTTCACATATTTCATTTCAAGGGGTGTACGCATCATCATGATAAACTTATATGGCTTATCAAACTTCAGTAGATAGTCCATAAATGCATGAGGATCACGAACTCCCGGATAAATTGAACCCATAAAAAGGAAAGTTGGAATGTCATTTTTCTTATATTCTTTAATAGGAGTCTTTGAAAAATCAAAGCCTTGAGGTATCACTCGAATCTTATCCCAATACTGCTCATAATATCCTTTATAACTCTCTTTTGTAGGAACAACAATATAGTCACACATCGAACACCACATATCTTCAAAATATTTCATAAACTTTGGGGCCTTAATAAATGGATTAAGCATAAAAGGATCACCACAGTCACAAATCCATATTTTCGGGAAAATCTCTGAATAATGTTTCTTAGCTCGTGCCGCACCACTATGAATAGAATGAGGATAGGCAATAGTAATCAACATATCCATATCCGGATTCTCCTTAATAATTTTATCTACAGCATAATGAAATTCACACTGCGGCCACATGAGTAGACGGTGAAAAAAATGGTACATGAATTTGTCAAAGAGATTGTATCTATGCGTCTCATCATCTGCGGAAGTTGCAAACCTAGGGTTAATGTCCCTCCTCTTCACACCAGTCTCTTTCTCATACTGTGTATAGTCATATTTTCCTTGAACTGTATAGAGAACAACCTCATGTCCCATTTTTACAAGTTGCTCAGACAATTCCGTAGTGCGAAATGCACGAGGTCCCTGTGCAGGATATGCATGATTTGATATTATTAAGATTTTCATAAGAAAAGATATTTGATTACAGTTAATGGAGCTGGAAAAATATACAAATATAATTCAGAAATTGCACTCATTCGTCTACACCAATAAAGAAGAGAATAAGCATAAAGGAAAGGTACTACATTAAAGTATTTATCGTATTTTTTTAAGCTTCCATAGTTGTAAGCCCACACTATCACCAACATAGGAGTTACTAATGCTTTAAATCTCCCCATTGAAGGAATGCCGGAAAGAAAGTTGGTTATAGCAGCCAATGCAAGCATAATAGTCAAAGCATGTCCTGCACACTTATCCCGATTAATTTCCTTGCGATTGAGGATGAGCAAATAAGACAACAGTATCTGAAAATACCCAGGTAATGCTATTAAAAAGTCTGCATAAGCCTTTCCATATTCACTTATGCCACTTAATCTTTCCTGTGCCATCTCTGACTCAGTATATGACCATATTTGATTCTGCAAAAATTGAGGCAGCAAATAGGAATAATCGTTCAGAATATCAAGATAGGATACAGCTGAGACAAATGAAGAAACAATGAAAAGTCCAATCGTAATAGTCTGAAACCGATTAAGTAACAAGGCAATCGCCATTATCGCCACCCAAATAACAGAAGTTCCATGAACCAAAGGCAGCAATATTAACAGGGGTAATTTTTTATAGTTCTTGTCTACAAATACACTGAGTGCCACATAAACTCCTATCCAAGCAGCTGTCCAAAAGCGAACACCATTAATATTATAGATTGGATTACTATAACAAAACATGAATAGCAACACATAGAAAACAATGTTGTTACTAACATTATTGTAACGCAAAAAAATCTTCAGCGACTTAATATAAAAGAATCCAAATACCGCAGCATATATAAAATACGTCCAATGGTAATTATTTGTAAATCGTCCGACAAAAAAATTCACCGTCAATGTATATATATCCTTGATATTCGACTCAAAAGTGAAGTACTCGTTGATTTCCCTCATGTATTGGGACCATGTATAATTATGCTCAATCATGAATTCTTCAACATATCTAAACGAATCGGCAGCTTCGCTTATGGCACAAAAGCCAATCCCAAATATAAGAAACCAAGCATATAGGAACTTATGCGAAACTCCATCCCTTATATCTTTCAGCGAAGTAATCGCCAAAATAAATGGATTGAGAATAAATAATAGGAGTTTGTTCCTTATTATTTTATCATTTCTTATCATCTCTACTTATGAATTATTAAGAAACTAAGGGAGAACTTTTATTACAGACGCTAATCTTGAACCTTTTTTCAGAAACCCACTAACAATATCCCTATAAGTAACTTTACTAATCCAGCACAAGATATAGTAATCAATCAAAAATAACCCAAAGCTGAGGAAAAGTGTTGTAAATTTATTCATTTCTACAAAATGAATAAAAAGAAACGGGGGAACACAAGCCAACACTGAAATAATAGTTAATATTAGCATCGGTTTTGGTGGAATCAAATCTGTAATCTTCTTATGTGCATAGCTTACAATAACTTTCATCAAAAGCCATATTTTAAATAATAGGCACAATTCTGAAGTAATCGCAACATATACAGCAGAATCACATATTGTACAAACGATGTATTCAGCAATCACAATAACAAATGCTGCAACCATATGTACATTCGCATATGCACTAGTCTTACCGATAGCAAGAATAATCGGATAAAATGGAATAATATAAAAAAGTCCGCTCAAATTCTTAATAACAAAATAAATCGATGATTGAGCATACATATCTCCATACATACAGGTCATTATCGGTCTTGCGAAGAATACACTAAATATCAATATCGGGAAAATAAGCTTTGCTGATTTCAAAAGAGCAGAATTCCAAATATTAAGAGTTTCATTCCCCATACCTTCTCCCTTGTCCATGCCTGAAAATACAGGTAAAAGAACGGTAGAAATCGACCCCAAGATCATTCCGACAAATGGAAGTTCCATAAATCCGTTTGAAAATTCTGCAAAGGTTTCGTTTCCAAAATATCTACTAATAAAGAATTGGTTTGCAGAAGAAGGTATTACTCCCCATAATGACGCATATAAAAGCGGAAGTGCAAACTTAAAGACTTGTTTATAGGTCAAAGATGACTTCAAATGTTCTACCTCTTTTACAGGCCATGACTTCAGATAAAGTGCAAAAAAGAATGTAATCAGAGAAGCAACATCAAATCCAATAATCGCATGTATATAGTTTCCAGAGAATATTATCACTGGCAAAACAATACAAATGATAATAAGTATTCTTGTAGCAATTGTATAATATGTTAAATATTTAGTTTTGCGAAATGATGCATAAATTGCATCTAGTCCCATAGTAGGCAATAAAAGGAATGGTGTTGGAGAAAACACTATCAAAGCCATCTTCAGATCCGGATTATTCATTACTAATGCAATAGGTCCTGCAAAGCACAGAAGAAAAAGAGAAAATACTGCTCCCAGAATAAAGAAGATTTTCGTCACCTTGGAAATAATATCTTTTGAATACTCTATTGCAAATTTTGGCAAAAAATATGCATATGCCTTAGGCAGACCAAGTGTAAAAACAGCAAGAAGGGTATTATACACATACATCACTTGCTTATATGTTCCGTAATCTCCTTTATCGAAGAATCGACTCAAAATCATCGGACTAACGATACCTACAATAAACGAAAAGAAACCACCTATGGCTACCCAAACTGCTTGTTTGGAATTTGATGTCTGCTCTTGTGACATTTATATATCTAAGTATTTCTTTCTAACAGATTCGAATTCTTCCTTCGGTATATATCCATAATATTCATTTTCTAAATGCCAAGGTCGAAAACTATCCTTATCAAGATATTTCACTATTTTAGCAGGTACTCCAGCCAATATGCAAAAACCTTCAGGAAAACTTTTGGTTACTACTGCACCAGCTGCCACAATCGTCCTCGGTCCCAGGATGACACCCGCTGTAACAACACTATTCATACCGATCCAAGAGTAATCTCCTATTGTTATCGGTGCCGCATTATATTTCCTTTGATCATAAATATCATGGTTTGCGCTAAGGATTCCCACATTCGGCCCGAATTGAACATAGTCTCCAATATAAACTGTGCCTGCTCCCTGAATGTAACACCCAGGTCGTGCTATTGTTGCATTACAGCCTACATAGACTTTTCTTGCATTTGCAATTGTACATGTCGGATGTACTGGATAATATCCCGCTTTGCTACAATTACCTGTTAGTCTAAATCTTACATAGTTCCAATAAGACTGATTATGTACTCCCGAACTTACAGACTTAACATATGAAGAGTAGAAAGGAATTAACACTTTAATAATTCTCTTTACAAAATTCATTTCTATTACAAAATACTGATTAAAAATATTCTAATTATTTCATTTGTTAAGACATTATCTTACCTTATTTATTCTAACCGACCTATTCATATCTAAAAGAAACTAATTGAACAATATGAATAATATTATCCAATTAGTATCCTTTTTTAATTAGATATGGTATCTTCCCTCCAACGGACAAATATTACAACAATCAAGAACTACTTTCCCTTTAAGTTTGTCCCAGTTAAGTTTGATGTGGTCATGCTTAACAAGAATAACAACCATCTCTATATCATCCAAAAACTCATCAAAATTGCTGTATTGGTTATCAGCAATCTTATGGTTCTCAAGGAACGGATCATAACAACGAAGTGGACGTGCAAGATGACGTTCCTGAGCCTCTAACATTTGAAGAGCCGGTGACTCACGATAATCATCAACATTCTCTTTATAAGTGAGACCATAAAGACCTACTTTACGATTATCAGTGATACCATTCTCTTTCATAATCTCATAGATACGATTTAAGACAAAAGCAGGCTGTGAGTCATTAGTCTTCATAGACTCGTCAATAACTTTAGCAAGCTGCGGATAATCCCCAACAAGGAACCAAGGATCAACAGAGATACAATGACCACCTACACCAGGGCCTGGTTGAAGAATGTTTACACGAGGATGCATATTACAAATACGAATAATCTCGTAAACGTCCATATTATCATGACGACATATCCGTGCAAGTTCATTAGCAAAAGCGATGTTTACAGCACGAAAAGTATTCTCAACGACCTTAGTCATCTCCGCTGTACGAATATCAGTAACAACAATATCACCTTGACAGAAGCTCGCATAATACTTTTTTACTTTCTCACCAATTTCGCGAGAATCTGCACCAACAGTGCGATTATTATGAAGAAGTTCGTAAACCATATTACCAGGAATAATACGTTCAGGAGCATGTACAAGATTAATATCTTCACCTATATTAAACCCATTTTCTTCAATAACTGGACGTACATAGCGATCAATGGTACCAGGACTAACAGTTGATTCAATAACTACAGTTGCCCCCTTGGGACAAACTTTCATTACTTCCTTAACGGCAGCCACTACATAGCAAGCATCAACTTTCTTTGAAAATTTGTCATATGGAGTAGGAACCGACACAATGTACATGTCTGTTTTCTGATACTCTGTAGTAAACTTAATGCCAGCTTTGAGAGCACTTTGAAAAAGTTCATCAAGACCATTCTCTTTAAAAGTAGTACGACCTGCATTGAGTGTTTCAACAAGTTGCTTATTATAGTCAGTACCAATGACCTCAACTCCATGAGAAGCCATCATGAGGGCAGTCGGAAGCCCGATATACCCCAATCCTATTACATTAATCATAAGTTTGATTTTAATATTTTTTATTTGTTTTCTCTATTATTAGAATAAGATTAGCAGACTTCATAACGTTCAATCTCCTTGCCTGCTAGTACGTCTGCAATTCTGCGACAAGCCTGTCCGTCACCATAAGGATTGACAGCTTTACTCATTGCTTCATATGCCACCGCATCATCGAGAAGAGTGCTAACCTCATTCATAATCTTGTCGTAATCTGTACCAACAAGATGAACGGTACCAGAAGCTAGAGCTTCAGGACGTTCAGTGGTATCGCGCATAACGAGTACCGGTTTACCAAGTCCTGGAGCCTCTTCCTGAATTCCGCCTGAATCAGTGAGAACAATAGTAGCCTTGCTCATGAGATATACAAACTCGAGATACTGTAGCGGTTCGATGAAAAAGAAATTTGACCGAGTGAGTTCCTCACCAAATACTTCGTGTATAGGCTTACGTACGTTAGGATTAAGATGCATAGGATATACGAAATCAATCCCAGAATACTTTTCAGAGAGATCTTTCATAGCAGTAACCATACGAATGAATCCGTCACCAAAATTTTCTCTTCTGTGCCCAGTGATAAGTACAAGTTTACGGCAATCGGTAAGACGAGTTACATTATAACCGGCACGCATAAGTATATCGTCTTGCTTCTTTGCAAGAATCTCATCTTTTTTGAGCCTATTTACTACCATGTGAAGGGCATCAATAACAGTATTACCTGTTACATAAATGTTACCGTGAGCCTTTTCTTCAAGAAGATTTTTCTCAGAGAGAGGAGTTGGAGAGAAATTGTAGGTAGCGATACGCCCAGTAATCTGACGGTTCATCTCTTCCGGCCATGGACTGTAAATATTATGAGTACGAAGGCCTGCCTCTACATGCCCTACAGGAATCTGTGCATAAAACGCAGCAAGTGCACTCGCGGTAGAAGTAGTGGTGTCACCATGTACAAGTACTACATCAGGATGACATTCTTTGAACACATCACGAAGACCTGTAAGAACACGTGCAGTCACATCAGTCAGATCTTGGCCCTGCTTCATGATATTCAAGTCATAATCAGGCTTCACGTCAAAAAGATTAAGAACTTGATCAAGCATTTCACGATGCTGGCCTGTAACACAAACGATTGTTTCAAATTCATTATTTCTCTTCTGAAACTCTTTAACAAGAGGACACATTTTAATTGCCTCTGGTCGTGTTCCGAAGATTAACATAATTTTTTTTCTCATATTATTTGTTTATTCAAACTTTGTCAAAACGTAAAACGTAATGTATAAAAGAAAAGTGATTCAATTAAAATTTCCGCCAAACCATTTTATTCACTACTCCTACATAACTCTGAATGATCTTCACCACCTTCGTTGAAACATTTTCGTCAATGTAATTCGGTACCGGAATACCATGTTGGCCGTCCTTAGTGAGTTCAACAGCCAAATCTACACTCTGAAGCAGCCCCTCAGTATCAATACCAGAAAGTATAAAACATGCCTTATCCAAGGCTTCAGGACGTTCTGTTGAAGTTCGAATACAGATAGCAGGAAAAGGATAACCAACTGAAGTGAAAAAGCTACTTTCTTCAGGAAGAGTACCAGAATCCGATACAACAGCAAAGGCATTCATTTGGAGACAATTATAATCATGAAAACCAAGAGGTTCTTGCTGAATAACACGCTTATCAAGTTGGAAACCTGATGCCACCAGTCTGTTACGAGAACGTGGGTGACAAGAATAGAGAATAGGCATATCATATTTCTCTGCCATTCTATTAATAGCAGTAAAAAGAGAAGTAAAGTTCTTCTCCGTGTCAATATTCTCCTCGCGATGGGCTGAAAGCAGGATGTATTTTCCTTTCTCAAGTCCAAGACGTTGGTGCACATCTGACGCCTCAATCTCAGCCAAATTCTCATGAAGTACTTCCGCCATCGGTGAACCGGTAACATAGGTACGCTCACGAGGAAGCCCACACTCTGCAAGATAACGACGAGCGTGCTCGGAATAAGCCATATTGACATCAGAAATGATATCCACGATACGGCGATTTGTCTCTTCAGGAAGACATTCATCCTTGCAACGATTACCTGCTTCCATATGGAAAATTGGAATATGTAAACGCTTAGCACCTATTACACTCAAACAAGAGTTAGTGTCACCAAGTACCAAGACAGCATCGGGCTTAGTTTGATTAAACAGTTTGTAGCTGCAATTGATAATATTACCGCAGGTGGCACCAAGATCATCGCCAACAGCATCCATGTAGACTTCGGGATCTTTCAGTTTAAGATCCTTAAAAAAAATGCCATTAAGGTTGTAATCGTAGTTCTGTCCGGTGTGAGCCAAAATTACATCAAAGTACTTGCGGCACTTGTTGATAACAGCAGCAAGACGGATAATCTCAGGACGAGTACCAACAACTATGATAAGTTTCAATTTACCATTCCCCTGCCACTTTATATCGCTATAATCAAATTTAGGAAATTTGTTCTCCATTATGTTATTTCTTTTCAACTGGATCAAAGTAGGTATCTGCGCTATCGGGATTGAAAACTTCATTGCAGTACATTACGGTCACCAAGTCTTCGGTTTCACTTAAGTTTATAATATTGTGGGTGTATCCAGGAAGTATATGAACTGCCTGAATCCTGTTACCATTCACTTCATAGTTCCATATTTCGTCTGTTCCTTCCTTACGGAGTCGGATAAGGCCATGCCCTGCTACAACAATAAAAGTTTCCCACTTGCTGTGATGCCAATGTTCACCTTTGATGATTCCCGGTTTGCTGATATTGATGCTGACCTGACCGTTGTTAAGGGTATGGATAAGTTCAGTAAAGGAACCTCGTCGATCTACATTCATCTTAAGATCAATAACAGCTTTCTCTTTTGGAAGGTAACTAAGATAGGTAGTCATAAGTTTGTATTCAAGGCTACCTTGCGGTAAAACCAATGCAGTCTGGGGCTTGCCTCCTGCCGGACTGACAGATGCCGCACACTCACTAATGATATCTACAATCTCTCCGAGAGTTGTCTTGTGAGTAACAGGGCAGTAACAATAGTGGCCTTCGACAGCTGGAATAACCTCAAGTCCCTCAAACTCACAACGATGTTCCTTACCTACGAGGGCGGAAATCATTTCATCAACAAGATCATCAATATAAAGAAGTTCCATTTCAACATTACGGTCATTAACCTGAATAGGGAGGTCGTTGGCAATATTGTTGCAAAAAGTGGCGATAGCACTATTATAGTTAGGACGACACCATTTGCCAAAAAGGTTCGGAAAACGATAGATAAGCATCCTTGCTCCCACTTCATGACCATACTGAAAGAAAAGTTCTTCACCAGCTTTTTTACTACGACCATACTCTGAGTTGCCAAAACGCCCAGTAAGAGAAGCCTGAACTGAAGATGAGAGCATTACAGGACAAGTATTCTTATGTGCTTTCAACGTATTAAGAAGAGTGGTGGCAAAGCCAAAATTGCCTTTCATAAACTCTTCCTGATTCTGTGGACGATTGACACCTGCGAGATTGAAAACGAAATCAGCTTCTGCGCAGTAGTGGTCGAGTTCTTCCTTAGTGTCTCCGAGATCATACTCAAAAACATTATCTATCTGTACATCTTTATACAAGCTAGCCTTACCTTCCTTTATGTTATTAAGTTGGGAGCAAAGGTTTCGTCCCACAAAACCATTAGCCCCTGTTACCAGTATCTTCATAAATCTTTGATATTTTCTTACTGAACAAAGTTACCTTCACCAGAGAGTTCCTTCTGGATATACTCAAGAGCAGCTATTTTTGTCTTGGTTTCCTCAACTGTAAGTATACGTGTATTGTTGGAGTTGAACTCAGAGATGATGTTGCGTTCTATCTCTCCTTCTTTAAAGAACTTATCATAATTCAAACCACGATTGTCAGCTGGTACACGGTAGAAATTACCCATATCCTCTGCCTTAGCACATTCCTCATTTGTCAAAAGTGTTTCATACATCTTCTCACCATGACGAATACCAATTACTTTAATATCATCTTTCTTGCCACCGAAAAGTTCACATACAGCCTCAGCCTGAGTCTGAATAGTACAAGCAGGAGCCTTCTGTACGAGAATATCACCATTTTGACCATGTTCAAAAGCAAAAAGTACAAGATCAACAGCTTCTTCCAATGACATAATAAAACGTGTCATCTTAGGTTCAGTCAAAGTAATAGGATTACCATTACGGATTTGCTCTATCCAAAGTGGTATTACGGAACCACGAGAACACATTACATTACCATAACGTGTACAACAAATCTTTGTCTTACCGGAATAACGGCTTTTTGCCACTGCTATTTTTTCCTCGATTGCTTTAGTAATCCCCATCGCATTGATTGGGTACGCCGCTTTATCTGTTGACAAACAGATGACTGCACCAACTTTTGCCTCAATAGCTGCAGTCAACACATTGTCAGTACCAATAACATTGGTCTTTACTGCCTCCATTGGGAAGAACTCACAAGACGGAACTTGCTTGAGGGCAGCTGCATGAAAAATATAATCTACTCCAGGCATTGCATTGCGACAAGACTGAAGATTGCGCACATCACCAATAAAGAACTTTATCTTGTGGGCAACATCAGGATATTTTGACTGATATTCATGACGCATATCGTCCTGTTTCTTCTCGTCGCGACTGAAGATGCGAATCTCACCAATATCAGTACGAAGAAAACGATTCAATACTGCGTTACCGAACGAACCTGTTCCACCGGTTATCATAAGGGTTTTATCTGTAAAAATACTCATAGCCGTATATTTTTCATTTATTTAATCTTTTCCAAAAATATCTCGTGTATAAACCTTGTTTTTCACATTATCGAGACAAGTGTCATAGCGATTGGCAATAATTGCACGACTACTTTCCTTGAATTCCTCTAAATTATTCACAACCCTACTACCAAAGAACAATGTGCCATTTTCAAGCGTAGGTTCGTAAATAATAACCTCTGCACCTTTCGCCTTAATACGCTTCATAATCCCCTGAATGGCACTTTGACGGAAATTATCTGAATTTGACTTCATGGTCAGACGATATACACCGATCACTATATTTTGTTCTTTGTGAACATCCCATTGACTGGACGCAGTGTAATAACCCGCTTTAGACAAAACCTGATCAGCTATGAAATCTTTTCTTGTGCGATTACTCTCTACAATAGCGCTCATCATGTTTTGGGGTACATCCTGATAGTTAGCCAATAGTTGTTTCGTGTCTTTCGGCAAACAATAACCACCATAACCAAAACTAGGATTATTATAGTGTGTGCCAATGCGAGGATCCAAACCAACACCCTGTATTATAGACTGAGAATCTAGCCCCTTCATCTCCGCATAAGTATCAAGTTCATTAAAATAGCTAACACGTAAAGCAAGATAGGTATTAGCAAACAGTTTAACAGCTTCCGCCTCCTTCAAACCCATAAAAAGGGTAGGAATACCTTCCTTAATAGCTCCTTCCTGAAGCAATGCGGCAAAAGTACGTGCAGCCTTCTCTAGGGCAGGAATATCCGCAACAGCCTTGATTGCTTCATTTTCCTCTTTAAATTGTTCGCTCTCTATAAATTTTGGATAACCAACAATAATACGACTTGGATATAAATTATCATAAAGAGCCATACTCTCACGAAGAAATTCCGGAGAAAAAAGCAAATTAAACTTCTTTACTCCTTTACGGGCATATTTCAAATAAAGTCCCCGACAATATCCTACAGGAATAGTAGACTTGATTACCATCACAGCATCAGGATTGACACTTAAAACAAGATCTATAACATCTTCTATATGATGAGTATCAAAATAATTCTTCACCGGATCATAATTAGTAGGAGCTGCTATGACTACAAAATCCGCATCACTGTATGCTTTAGCACCGTCAAGCGTAGCAGTTAGATTCAATGCCTTTTCGGACAAATACTTCTCTATATACTCATCCTGAATAGGTGATTGTTTACGATTAAGCATATCTACTTTCTCGGGAATCACATCGACTGCCGTCACCTGGTGATGCTGCGACAAAAGTGTTGCTATACTAAGACCAACATATCCGGTACCTGCAACAGCAATCTTTAAATCTTTCATATCCATTGTTGATTTATGTTAGTGTTATAGATTATTCTAATTCTTTATCCAGAACCTCAAACCGCGGTGAATTTTTGGATTTAAACTCCGGTACTACTTTCTTCATCAACCTCACCGTATCCATGATCTTTACCGTACGCGACAACTTCTCAAACTCCGCATAAGTGTCAAGAATATCAGCATATTCATAATGACGTACCTTAGCTATCATAATTTTCTTATTTTCAGTAGGAATCGTATTCTCCTTATCACTCAGGACTTCCTCATAAAGTTTCTCACCCGGACGTAATCCCGTAAACTCTATTTCAATATCTTCACCCGGACGATAACCGGCCAATTCGATCATACGGATAGCCAAGTCAACAATCTTCACAGCCTTACCCATCTCAAAGACAAAAATCTCATTGCCCTCACCCATAGTAGCGGCCTCCATTACCAGGCGACAAGCTTCGGGAATAGTCATAAAGAAACGGATGATATCGGGATGAGTCACTGTGACAGGACCACCATTCTCGATCTGTTCCTTAAAACGGGGAATTACAGAGCCGTTACTACCCAAGACATTTCCAAAGCGGGTAGTGATAAATTTGGTATGACCTTTCACTTTTCCCTCACGAATAGCACATCCCAGACTCTGTACATAGATTTCTGCCAGACGTTTCGAGCATCCCATTACATTGGTCGGATTCACCGCCTTATCGGTAGAAACCATGATCATTTTCTCAGCTCCGTATTCTACAGCCATATCAGCAACCTGACGCGAACCGACCACATTGACCAGCACAGCTTCACAGGGATTTTCCTCCATTAACGGAACATGCTTATAAGCAGCAGCATGGAAGATTACCTGAGGGTGATAGATATCGAACACCATACGAAGACGCTCTTTCACGCGGACATCTCCAATGACAGGAACAAAATCAAGCCCGGGATAATTCTTCTCAAATTCCAGACGGACATTATGCAGAGGTGACTCGGCAGAATCAAACATGATCAGTTTCTTGATATTCATCTGAGCCAATTGCCGGCAAAGCTCGCTACCAATACTACCGGCTGCTCCTGTCACCAACACAACCTTGCCACAAAACTCAGTCATCACCTCCTCCATATTAATATGAATTTCTGAGCGACCCAGCAAATCCTCAATCTTGATAGGACGTACCCACTGGTGGAAACTTCCGTTTTCGTCAGCCTCACTAATACTCGGAGCTATCAATGTTTTCAACCCGTTTCTTTTACAATACTGAAGCAAACGTCCTTCCTCTTCACGGGTATTCTCATAGCGGGCAAACAAGATGCCTCCGATACATTTCTTACGAATCAGTTTATTGAAGCACTCTTCATCTTTAAAAGAATAAACAGGAAGATCAGCCACACGCCGAATAGAATTACCTGTTCCGTAAATACAAAAGCCTACAACTTTATAATGAGAACTGTTCAGTAACCGGACTTTCAATGCCACACTCTTATCATCAATGCCATAAATCAGAATACGCATATTCTTTTTATTCAGTACATTCAGCAAGAATTCATAAACAATAATCAACTGTATACGAAACCCAACCATGACAATAAAAGTAAGCATAGCATCAAACAGTACAAAAATTATTTTCTGACTGTTATGTAATCCCGTCTGTGGCAGGAGAAACCAAATGACAATGGCTATGCAGACAGCCTTTATGAGCACACTTCCCGCCAACCTCCATAATTCCTTCAACTGAGAAAAACGAATCGTATTACGATAAGTATGAAATAGAGTAGCCCCCAAAACACTCGATATAACTGAAACCGCCAAGATATGGAAAAGTGAAACTATTTCTTTGGAAGTTTCCGTAATATAATGAATGCCAATAAATGACACCCAAGTACACAGTAAAGCTATGAATGTATCGATTCCCAATACAACCCAATAACTAAAGTAGTTTTTCTGTAAATAATGAATAAAACGGTCAAATGCGTGTTTCATAATTTAAATCCCCCAATTAATTATCATATATTCTTACAACGCTGATTATAAACAACTAGAATAATAGTATATAATCGTACATAATTATATTATTTCTATCAAATCAGGATTTACTTCTACACCCACCGAAAAGAAATTAGGCAGTTCGACAAGAAGACGTTTGACTTTAGAGCCACGGGTAGTAAGCAGACGGCCTTCATAACCTTCAAAAGGACCTCCAATAATACGGATCATACGACCATACATTGTATCGCTTATCTCTTCAGGTAAATAATATTTAGGATTTTCCGAACCTCGGACAGCACGTATAAAACGCTCCATATCCAAATCGGCAACCATCATAGGCTGACAATAACCGCCACCTTTCTGGTAACGATATTGAAGGGTCGGTATTTTACGAACAAACAGATCTAGAACTTCTCTTGTATCGTGGATAAAAAGCAGGTCCTGCATAAACGGTACTTCTTCACGAATTCGTTTGCCATTTTTCAACTTTAACCGCCATTGCATAGGAGTAAATACTTCTAGATGTTCATCACTGAGCTGCTTATAAGCAGGCAATTTAGCATTGGGACGTTTGAGGTCACGCATTACATACCAATGCATCCGTTGTTCATTCTTCAGAAGCGCCATAAAACCTCAAGACAATTATCCTAGTCCTGCCCGATCATATATAAAACTATATATCAAGCAGTTACAATCAAATTCTACAAAAATAAGAGATTCCTCCCCGTTATTATCAGACTGTTTCATCTTCACCATACAAGATGCATTCAAGGTCTATTTACAACCTTACTTCTTATTTCTCTCTATAAGATAAATAACAGGGTGTAAGTTTTAATTTAACAACTTAGATATCAGACAATTACAGTCATTATATAATTAATGATAATTAAACATTTGTTAAGTAAATCCTTCTCTAGAAGAAGCAATTACCCAAAATTACATCTGTTTTATGCTGTTATTACCAATAAATTACGTACCTTTGTGCCCGTTAGTATTTCTCTTATAGAGAGAACTATATTTTGCTAAACAAATTTAGTTTATATCAATATTATCCCTTCTTGTAGTTTCTCTTTAATAACCAGCACGATATCATTATAGAATTAAGAATGATGTATAATGACTATTAAATCGTATCCGGATCCTGTTTTACTTTGTTATATCCTTACTTTAGGAAAGTTTTAATGTGCAAAAAAAGTAACAGTAAATCATACATATCCTTTGATACATATTTCCGATTTACAGTTTCATGGCTATATAGTAGATTATCTTATCTCTACAATGATTTAAGAATAAGACTATTTGCCTTATCTACCAAAGAAGTATCCAATGAGGCGAGATAAATGCGGGTAGTGTTCTCCGAGTCGTGTCCCATAGCTTCACTGATAACAGACAAGGAAATATTTTTACTCTTGGCAATGCTAGCCCAGGCATGGCGGGCAACATACGTAGTTAAAGGTATAGATACCCCCAACCGCATCCCAAGTTTTTTCAGTTTTTGATTCACCAAATGGGCAGTTTTCTTGTACTGTTTCCTTCCGTCTACCTCCATATCTCGTATAATAGGTAACAGGTAAGGGCTCCCCTGAGTATCATACCTGTCAATTATTTCTTGCATTGGCTTCTCCCATTTGATAAATAATTGTTGCCCCGTCTTCTGCCGGCGATAAGACAGAATTCCGTTCTGCAAATCTTTCTTTCTCAAAAAAGCCATATCAATGAATGACATACCACGGGTATAAAATGAAAACATGAAAATATCTCTCGCATAAGCCAGAGAAGGACTCTTTGTCAGATCAAGTTCCTTTAAACGGCGAATCTCCTCTAACGGAATAGCACGTTTGACCGTCTTGTCTATCCCTGTATAAACATATTTAAAAGGACTTCGCTGAACCGTCAAGCCCTTCTCCACAGCACGATTATAAATAGCCCGAAGATTCCGCATATAATAAGAGGTGGTATTCGGACAAATACCGGTAGACTTCAAATAACTCTCATATTTCATCATCAAACTGGAATCAACTTCTTCCAACAGGACATCTTTCCCTTTCCGGAAACGTACGAAGCTGTTTAATGTAGTCATATAAGTTTCAGCGGTACGGTGTTTGCCAATTTGATTTAACTCCTTGATAAGATGAAGAGTAAAGGATATGAAACCACTATGCTCTGTGGATGCACAATAAAGTTCCACCAAACTATCTGAAGTATAAGCAATGCCTGAACGCTCAAGACGGGTAATAATATTCTTCAGCCTTACACTATCCTCCAACAGAGAATTTTTCAAAGAAAGCAAGTAATCTCTCCGACTTTCACTGGTTACCGAAGACAGAACAACCTCCGAATGCACCGCGTCCCATTCCGCAGGAAACAACTTGTATCCGGTATGTATTTGTCTTACTATACGCTTATGAATCACTTGATAGAAAAGTGTACCTTCTTTCGTAGCGACGGAAGATGCACGGAATTTTACTTTTACTGTTGCCATACAAAATTATTTCTCAAAACAAATATAACCAAACGTAAACTTATAGATATTGAATGATCCGAATAAAACGTTTTATCCGAATTTTACAATAACCACTCTCCATAATTCACATTCCACTATTTCTTCACTACAGAACATACAATTATCGAAATAACTTGCCGCTTTACCTTATTTTAATAACTAATTCTTATTTTTTACGCAATATGTAACACTATCAGCCCTTAAAACAACACCACTAAATGCAAAAATCCCTCAATAATCTACTGATTATCAAGGGATATCCATGTGACCCCGGTGCGATTCAAACGCACGACCTTCAGAACCGGAATCTGACGCTC